>CALURR010000080.1 GCA_944323195.1 Candidatus Gastranaerophilales bacterium | reverse complement strand
TGTCTCATTGATGTTGTTAATTTACGATTAGATAAATCTTTAACACCATAGTTTCTGAATAATTTATTTGTAGGTCCTGTATATCTAGCCATTTTAGCTCCTATTAGTTACTTATTACTTAATTTCTATAATCGCAAATTAAACTCTGCGTTTCTTTGGTGGACGACAACCATTGTGAGGAATTGGAGTTACATCTTTAATTAATGTAATTTCAAGACCTGCACCTTGAATAGCTCTGATAGCAGTTTCTCTACCTGAACCTGGTCCTTTAACATATACTTCAACTTTTTTCATGCCTTGATCAATTGATTTTTTAGCAACGATTTCAGCAGCACTTTGAGCAGCGAATGGAGTACCTTTTCTAGCACCTTTAAAACCGCAACCGCCTGCAGAAGCCCAAGCAACAGCGTTACCTTGAGTATCTGTTGAAGTAACAATTGTATTATTGAAGGTGGATTGAATATGTACTACACCTTGCAATATATTTTTTCTTTCTTTCTTTTTAGTTTTTTGTGGTTTAGCCATTATTTAATTTCCTTTTAATTTTTAACTATTTTTTCTTACCAGCTATAGGTCCTGTCTTTTTACCTCTGCGTGTTCTTGCATTTGTTTTTGTTCTTTGACCGCGTACAGGTAATTTTCTTCTATGACGGATACCGCGATAAGAATTGATTTCGCTTAAACGTTTGATATGTAGTGATTCTTCTCTTTTCAAATCACCTTCAATTGTATAATGAGCAATTTCATTTCTTAATTTTTTAATATCTTCTTCGGTTAAATCGTCTGTTCTCAAGTCTTGAGAAATATTACAAGCAGCTAAGATTTTAGCACTTCTTGTAGGTCCGATACCGTAGATATAGGTTAGAGCTATAACCATTCTTTTATTACGGGGTAAATCAACCCCAACCAGTCTTGCCATTTATTTTCTCCTATTTATTAACCTTGTCTTTGTTTATGCTTTGGATGTTTACAAACAACCGTAACTCTGCCGCGTCTTTTAATGATTTGACAGTCTTTGCATATTTTTTTAACTGATGCTCTTACTTTCATTTTTTTATCCTTTATTTACTTTAATCTGTATGTAATTCTTCCTCTGCTTAAGTCATATGGTGTCATTTCAACTTTTACCTTATCACCTGGCAGTATTCTTATGAAATTTTTTCTAATCTTTCCTGAAATATGAGCCAAAATCTCATGTTTATTTTCAAGTTCAACTCTAAACATTGCATTTGGCAAAGATTCAAGAATTACGCCTTCTAGTTCATTTATGTCTTTTGACATAGTTTTCCTTATTAAATCTTGTGCATAATTTATCATACATGTTGAATTTTCCTTTGCAAGTAAAAAAGGGTAAAAAATAGCGAAAAAGTGCCTAATTTAACCAAAATATTAAAATAATTTTTTTAAACATAGAAAACATTTCATTACGCATTTTTAGGCAAAAAACAATAATGACAATATTTTAAAACTATTTTTTTTATAAAAAAACATAGGTTATAAAAAACGTATATTTAAAAAAATAACTTTACATAAATTATCTTAATCATGATGAGAATAGAAAAAAACAAAATTTTATATATATAATTTAAAAAAGTACGGAGAGAAAATGAAAAAAACAATATTAAACTTTTTAGAATTAACAAGAGCATATTCTTTAGCTGTAACATTAGCCTCTTGTATCGTAGTTTTATCATACGCTCACTATAGCGAATATTTCAGTTGGCTTAATTTTATCATAATGTCTATAGCATTATGTGCCATACATATGGGCGCAAATCTTTTTGATGATTATATAGATGTCAAGACAAAATTAAACAGCGGTATAAATTTAAAAGATATTCATTTCAATTCATTTACGCCAAAAGCAAGGCTGATAACTCAAGAAAAATATTCACTAAAGCAAATTGAAAAAATTCTTATAATATTATTTGGACTGGGATTATTAACCGGTTTATATTTTACAATAATTTCCGGATGGCAAATTTTACTTTTTATGTTGTTAGGCGGCATTTTAAGCCTATTCTACCCAATTTCATCAAAGTATTATTTAGCAGAAATTACAATTGGACTTATATATGGTCCATTAATGATAATGGGCGGTTATTTTGCTTTGTGCGGCGAATTTAATCCAAATTTATTTTTACTTTCAATTGCAATATTTTTCTCAACAATAGTTCTATTACATACGCACAATATCATGGACTGGGAATTTGACATTAAAGAAAATAAAAACACCCTTGCAATACTTTGCAAAACAAAACAAAAAGCAATTGAGGCCCTTAAATATATGATTATTATAGCCTATATGATAATTGTTATTGGAGTAATAAATCTAAATTTCAACCCTAATATGCTATATGTCTTTTTAACTTTACCAATTGCAACAAAGTTGCTAGAATCAATAAAAGATTATATAAATATAAAAGATGTAAAATTTGAACCAAGGTGGTATCTGGGTTTTTTTGAAAATTGGAAAGAAATTAAATCACAAAAAATTGACTTTTTCATGTTCAGATTTTACTTGGCAAGAAATTTCTCATTATTTTTTGCGCTATTTGCAAGTATAGGAGTAGTATCATAAAATAAAACAGGGGAAATATGAAAAAGATAATATTATTAATATTTTGTTTGTATTTAGGAGGAATAATAATGTCAAGCGCATTAGATAAAGTTGAAGAAAATATTTTTAAATTAACGAGTGAAGAAATTAAAAACAACGATACACTACCAAATGCGCAAGTTTACAAAGGCTATGGGTGCAACGGCGGAAACATATCACCACAATTAGCCTGGATAAATCCTCCCAAAAATACTAAAAGCTTTGCAATAATTTGTCATGACCCTGATGCTCCAAAGGAAAATGGCTGGTATCATTGGCTTGTTGTAAACATCCCTTCAAGCATTACTTCAATTAAACAAGGTGAAAAAATAAAAGGTGCAATTGAAACTATAACTGATTTCAAAACAACCGGCTATGGCGGAGCTTGTCCACCACAAGGACATGGGATACACCACTATAATTTTACAGTTTATGCGCTAAATGTTGAAAAATTAGAAATCAAAGAAAACACTCCTCCAAAAGAAGTTGAATCTTTAGTAATTTCTCATTCTATTGCAAAATCAACAATTTGCGGACTTTTTGAAAGAAAATAATAACTAAGTTAAAAAATAATCGCAAATTAACTTTTCTTTCTTCTTGAAAGTTAAAGCTTCTTTAATCCTTTGTTTCAAGGAAGGTTTGTAGCACAATTTTTTGTATCTGTCTACTAAAATTGCCTTCCTAACTATGATTTTATTATATTCTTTAGATTTCTCTTCATCAAAATCAATATCAGGGGCAAGTTCTTTTAATCTTTTTTTACAATTAATAATTTCAATTTCCAAAGATTTTTGCGTATTATTTCTCATTGCTCTCTTTAAATTCTTTTCTATGGGGATAATCTAAACTTCTACAAATGTTCACTTCATTTGTTTTCTTATAATACAACATTTAAAAAATTAAAACTCATCCATAATATGTAAAAACCAAAATTGCATTTAGATAGATGATATTAAAAAATTTTATTAGGTTAAATATAGTATTTTTGATTTTAGAAAAGAGTTTAAAATAACTTTATGAAGAAAAAAGTTTATGCATACTTACATACCCACTGGGATATAGAATGGTATAGAGATAAAGAAGACTTTACTTTAAGATTATTAGAAATTTTTGACATCATTTTAAACGAACTGGAGAAAAACAACGCTCCATTTTTCTATTTTGACGGACAAACTGCGGCATTGTTGGACTACTTAAAATATAGGCCGGAAAAACATCAAGAAATTTTAAATCTGATTAAAAACAAAAAACTGGCAATAGGCCCATTTTTCATCAGTGCAGACAGCTATTTAATTAATTTTTGCTCAATGTTAAAAAATCTTGATTTAGGCTTAAAAATTTCAAACGACTTTGGACAAAAAGAATTTATTGGCTATATGTCAGATATTTTTGGAGTTTCTAATTCAATCTTTGAGGCATTAAAATTAAAAAACATAGATAAAGCGCTAATCTGGCGAGGTGTAAACCCTAAAAAAATAAAAAACAATTGCAATTTTATAAAAAATTCAATAAAAACAACTTGGCTTGCACAAGGATATTTTAATGATTTTTTTCACCACGAAAATAATATAGAAAATATAAAAAAATATCTTGATAAAATTGCAAAATATTCAAAAGGCGCTATGCTTTTGCCAATTGGAGCCGATCATCTTGGCATGTTGAAAAATGCAAACGAAAAAATTAAAGCCATAAACTCAAAATTAAAAGACTACGAAATAATTCTAACAAGCCCTTTTGAATATTTTAAACATGCAAAATTTTTAAACACAACAAAAGAAAATGAATTTCTAGACAATTCAGATACATATATTCTTCAAGGAGTATATAGTGCAAGAATTTATCAAAAAATTCAAAACAACAAAATACAAAATCTTTTATCAAGAATTGTTGAACCTTTTGATTACTATACAGGTTCAAAATACCAAAATTATATTGAAGACACATACAAAACTCTTTTGTTAAACCATGCCCATGACGGAATTTATGGCTGTTCTATTGACGAAGTTCATAAAACGATTGATTACAGACAACAAAAATGTATTTTAATGCTAAATGCCACCTTAAAAAGGCTCATTGGTGATTTCAAGAAAAAATACAAAATAACATCAAAAAGCTCAGATAAAATAGGCATTTTAAATTTATCCAACAACAATAACATTAAAACCGTGAAGTTTAGCGCACCTTATTTATTAAAAAACGCACAACTTATAAACACAAAAGAAGCTTTTGCAGATGAGCTCTTATATGACATCTACAAAATTCCTGTTACAGAAGATATTACTAAAATTTACACTCAACTTATCGAAATTTCAGCAAACAAGAAGTTTGAATTTAATACGGTAAAAATTAAAAAACCAATTAAAAAAACAAAACTAACAAATTCTTCGATTGAAAATGAATTCATAAAACTCGAAATAAAAAACAAAACAATATTCATTATAAATCAAAAAACACTAAAAAATTACACTATCAATCTAACAGACATAGCTGATGATGGCGATAGCTATAATTTCAGTCCAAAAGGCGAGAAAAAAATTCTTGAATTAAAAAATTCAAAAATTGAATACGATGGTTTGATTGAAAGTTGCCTTTTAATCAATTTTAAAAACATAAAACTTTTTGCAATTTTAGATAATCATTCTAAATTTATAAAATTTAAAGCCAAAATTAACAACAAAACTAAAAACCACAAACTACAACTAACGCTTACTTTAAATAAAAATATCAATTATACAATTAATGATGATGCTATTGGAACAATCAAAAGAAAAATTGACTACAATTACAACATAAAAGATTTCATGCCTGCAGTTCGCCCCTATGAACTTAAAACAAACTCATACCCTATGCAAAATTTTGTTAGCACCCATAATATTCTTGTTTTAACAAAAGGACTGAATGAATATGAAATTTTCCAAAACGAACTTAGAATTTGCCTTTTAAGAGCATTTTCAACTATCTCAAACCCCAAAAACAAAACAAGAGCAATTCCCGCCGGTCCGGATTTAAAAACCCCGGATGGTCAATGCCTGTTTGAAATTGAAGTTGAATTTGCACTATCTTTTGGAGGAGAAAAAGAAGGCTTTAAATACTTGGATGAATTCCAGCAAAATTATGTTGTAATAGATGGGCAAAATAGTGAAGATTTAAATATAAAACTGGATAAAATAAAAGAAAATGAATTTATTTATGGAATAGCTAATAAAAAGAAAATTTCCTATAACTTAAAAAATAAAAATATTTCACTGATATAAAAATATTTTTTAGGGAATAAAAAATAAGAGAGATTAGTTTATTTGTGAAGGATTAAAGTGGAGACTGAAATTATGAATAAAACCCAATGGGCGGTTGAAATTTTTGAAAAATATGGCATCAAAACAAGTGTCGACAATAATAATATGATTATTATTTCTCATTATAATCAACCAAAAGGCACAACTTTTGAAGAATTAAACATTAACGAAGACGAACTTATAGAAAATGTAATCGCTTGCGATGGCAATTTTGACACAAGGAAATCAAAACTAACAACATTTCCCCTTATTGCCTGTAGAGAGTTAAGGCTGGATAAAGAAACAAAAATAACAGAAGCTCCAAACCTTAAAGCTGTCGGCTTGCTTTTGGTTAATCCTTATCTTAAAAAACTGCCAAAATTAAAAACAGCAGGTTCTATTTCAATAGAAGACTCGCCAATTAAATCTTTACCAAAACTAAAAGAAGCAGGGATTATCATTGCGCAAAATTCAGCCCTTAAAGAACTTCCAAATCTCGAAAAAGTTACAAAACTATGCATAATAGATTGTCCTGTAGAAGACTTAGGCAAATTAGAACAAGGTGAGGATATTTTTATTTGCTCGTCAGATGAAAACTCAAAAATTAATATTCAAGCCCTAAAAAACCTTGAAACAGTTAATAAATTATTTATTGCTAACTCAAACATAAAATCACTTCCAAAATTAAAAAAGGCCGAAAAAATAGCCTTATATAACTGCGAGATTAAAAGCATTAAAACCTCAATTAAAGCAGGAGTTGAAATTGAAAACAAAATCTCAGATGAAGAATTAAGCAATAAATTCGATACATTTACAGACTGGTATAATTCAGATTTATTGAATAAATCTATGGATTTATTGGGCAATATTGTAAATAAAATACAAGGATAAAATAATAAATATTTAAACAATGAAATGCCGTAAACAACGGCATTTTTTATTGCAAAATAATTTATTAAGAAATATTAAAATAATATATATTTTTGAAATAAATATTCAAAAAAAGTTTTTTTATATATAGAAAGATTATTACAGGTCGAATATGAATCAAGTTAATAGAGTACAAGTAAATAACGAAAACGAACTTCAAACAAACGAGCAAAACAGATTTCAAGTTTGTGAAGAAGTTGTTAGCGCTCTGGTTAAACAAAAACTACCCTCAACATTTGACCCTGAAACTTTTATTTCTAAAATTTCAAACGCTTACAATATCTCAACTCAAGAAGCAAAAACATGTCTTAAACTTGCAATCAAACAACTTGAAGAACCTGAAGAAAATTCTCAAAAACAAGAAAATTTAAGATATGCTCAATGTGAATATTATTATCCAAGCAGAAATACAGACTCACAAACACAATTAAAAAAACATAATGACGGTATGGATAGCCTTTCATCATTAGGCGCATATAATAAATTAATGTTTGGGATAAGATAAAATGAAAATAAAACGCTCAACACCGCAAGAGGAATTCAAAACTCTTTTAGATCGAAATCAGAAAGAATTAAAAAGCCAATTTAAAAATGCTGTTGAAGAATCTTCCAATTTAACAGCACAAGAAGTTAAAAGCATTCAAAAAATAGCAGAATTATCTAAACAACTTAATCAACCGTCAACTGACACATTTGTTAAATCGCAAACAAAAGAAACAGCAAAAATATCAGCACAATCTCTTTCAAAAATTTTAGGCTTAATAAAAAAAACTTAAATTTTTTCAACCAAAACAATTGCGTTTGTACTTATTGCAAGGCTGCTACCAACTGAATCCATTTTTTCGTTTGTTTTAGCCTTAATTGAAACTTGATTTAATTCAAGATTTAAAACACAAGCAATATTTTCTCTCATTTTTTCAATATATGGTAATAATTTTGGTTTTTGGCAAATTATATTTGAATCAATATTTATAATTTTATATCCTTCGTTTAAAAGAAGTTTATTTGTTTCTTTTAATAGTTCTAAGCTATTTGCATTTTTATATTTTTCATCAGTATCAGGAAAATGATAACCAATATCTCTTAGGGCAACCGAACCTAAAATAGCATCAATTATGCTATGAACTAAAACATCGGCATCAGAATGCCCTAATAACCCAAGCTCATAAGGAATTTCAACTCCACCCAAAATAAGTTTTCTATTTTCAGCCAGTTGATGAATATCATATCCTAAACCTATTCTCATAAAACTAATCTTTCTATTAAATCTACAAGTTCATCACTATCTACATTTTTGCAATGATACTCTGAAACATTATAAAGTTCTTTAGAATTTTTACCAACACAAATCCCAACTCCTGCATTTTTTATCATATCAACATCGTTATCCTGATCGCCTGAAGCAATAACTTCATCATCAGACAAATTCCAATATTCTTTTAGAAACTTTAGCGCATTTCCTTTTGAGGCATTTTTATTATTTATTTCAAGATATATAGGAGAACTTTGAACAATCGTTAAAACATCAGAATATTTTTTTATTAAATCTTCTTTTATTTCTTGCATAGTTTTTTCATCTTGAATTACACCCAAAATTTTAGCAAAACCGTTTATTTCAACTTCATCAAAAGATTTTACATAGGTATATGTTGTTCCTCTGCCTTCGCAATATTGACGCATAATTTCTTTATTATCATCTTCGACATACAAAATATCATTTGTATAAATATGAGTATGTATTTTTCTTTTTCTAAGATACTCTATGATTTCTTTTCCTAAATCATTATCTATTAACGATTGCCAAAGAATTTCATCTTTTGTTCTAACAACCGCACCTTGATAACAAACAATAGGATTATTTATATTGAATTTTTGCGCAACATATTGAGCGCCCATAAACATTCTTCCTGTTGCAATAATAAGTTTTGTGGAGCTATTATTTACCTTTTGAATTAATTCATACATTCTTGGTGTATATGAACTATCATAATTCATTAAAGTGCCATCAATATCGCTAATCCAAAGTTTAAATTTTGTCACAATATTACCTCAACAATTATTTTTATTATACAATAAAAATAATATAGAATATAATTAAGGAGCTTATAAGGTATATGGCTGAAAAAATCGAAAGACAAAGACAAAAAGAACAAGACAGATTTGAAAGAAGAAAAAATTTCAATGCCGTAGAAGAAAATTTCACACCGGAACAAGCGCAAATTGAAGCGTCAAGATGTTTAAATTGCAAAAATGCAAGATGTAAAACAGGCTGTCCTGTAAGCATTGATATTCCTTCATTTATTAAAGAAGTTAAAGAAAATAATTTAGAAAAAGCAGGAGATATAATTCGCCAATCTTCCATGCTTCCTTCTGTTTGCGGCAGAGTTTGCCCTCAAGAAAAACAATGCGAAGGAAAATGTATTTTAGGAATAAAAGGTGAACCTGTTGCAATTGGCGCACTAGAGCGCTTTGTTGGTGATAATACTTCAGCCAAAAAAGTTAATATAACTCCAAACGGCAAAAAAGTTGCCATAGTAGGTTCAGGTTGTGCCGGAATGACAGCAGCTGCCGATCTTAGAAATGCAGGTTTTGAAGTATCTGTTTTCGAAGCATTACACGAACTTGGCGGCGTTTTAAGATATGGTATTCCCCCATTCAGACTTCCAAGAACAGTGCTAGATAGAGAAATCAAAGCACTTGAAGAAATCGGTGTAAAATTCTACAAAAATGTTGTTGTAGGTAAATCAATTACAATCAAACAACTTCAAGAAGAAGGCTACAGCGCCGTATTTATTTGCTCAGGTGCAGGATTACCAAAAATGATGCACATTAAAGGTGAAAATTTAAACAATGTATACTCAGCAAATGAATTTTTAACAAGAGTTAACTTAATGCATGCTCAAAACCCTGACACTCCAACACCTTTAAAAGTTGGCAAAACTACAGCCATAATTGGCGGTGGCAATGTTGCAATGGATGCGGCAAGAACAGCTGTTCGTATAGGCTATGAAAAAGTTTATATTTTCTACAGAAGAACAGAAAAAGAACTTCCTGCAAGACTTGAAGAAATTCGTCACGCTAAAGAAGAAGGTATTGAATTTAAATTCTTGCATGCACCTGTTGAAATAATTGGCGAAGATGGATGGGTTAAATCAATGAAATTTGAATTAATGGAACTGGGTGAACCAGACGCATCAGGCAGACAAAGACCCGTAGGAACAGGAAAATTTGTTGAATATGATCTAGATAGCGTAATTGTTTCACTAGGCACAGGTCCAAACCCAATTATTCAACGCTCCGCAAATGACGAAAATATTGACCTTGAAACAGATAATAAAGGTTATATTATCATTAACGAAAAAGGTGAAACATCAGTTAAAAACGTTTATGCCGGTGGCGACGTTGCGCCATTAGGCCCATCAACAGCAATTAATGCTATGGGAGCAGGAAAAAGAGCTGCAAAAGCAATTATTGAAGCTCTTTCATAAACAAATTGCAAAACTTTAAAAACACCCTCATTTGAGGGTGTTTTTATATATAACAACAAAAATAAAA
>CALURR010000079.1 GCA_944323195.1 Candidatus Gastranaerophilales bacterium | reverse complement strand
GGTCTTTATATTGACCCACAGTACCTTTCTGAAAATTAATTTCATAACTTTGGTCATCTGGAGTGTTTACTTCTAAAGATTTTTTAAGATTTTTTAAACCGGAAATTATCATATTTTGATCAACTACACCAAAAGTGCTGATAGTTTGTGCTAATTTTTCTTGTTGTTCTTTTGTTTTTCCACCAAGATACACCGTACCTTTAAAATTTATATTAGACCCAACTTTATTAATCATTATACTTCCCTTCTGTTTTATATAATTTATTTAGACATCATCTAAAAACATATGAAGAAAATAAATTGCTATCAAATTTTAATTAAAGAATATTTTATAAATTAAATTTAAAGAAGAGATTAAATGCTAACTTTTATTCTTCATCCATTTCATCACCATCTGTTATTGCTTGAGCGACCATATTAAACTCATCATCATCTTCAATGATTTCAAAAGTACACTCATCATCTGTTTTATTCATTCTCATTATGACAATTTCATCTTCTTCATTGTCGCTATTGGGCAAGGTATCTTCTTCAACCAACGATAAAAGCGCATAATCTTTATCGTCTACAGTTACAATCTCAAGAAGTTTCATAAAAATTTCTTCACCCTGTTCGCCGATTGTTTTAATAATTTGAGGAGCGTTTTGTTCTTGTTGCATATTTTTTCCTTTTTTTTAATTGTTATCCAAATAATCTTGCAATATAACGCATGCTGCGACTACATCAACCATGCCTTTATTTTTTGTATATTTCTTTCCTTTGGCTTTCAAAATATCTTCAGCTGATTGAGAAGATAATCTTTCATCTTGTTTTAAAATAACATAACTATTTTCTAGCGGTTTTATAAAATCAAGGCAATTTTTTGCTTGAAAACCTAGTGTACCATCCATATTATAAGGAACACCTATCAAAATAGTATCTGTTTTATATTCATTACATATTTTTTTAATTTCATCAAGTGCCAAATTATCATTTTTTCTAACTAAAGTTTTTAAAGGAACAGCGCCAAACCCAAGAGCATCTGAAACAGCTACTCCAATTCTTTTGGTACCTATATCAAGCGCTATTATTCTTTTTTTTAACTCCATTTTTCCTCTAATTTATTCATTAAATTCTCTAGCTCGTCTTTTGAAAATTGCGAGTTTAAGGTCTTTTTAAAAACATTTATATTTTCTTTGTTTTCTTTTTCATATAAACAATTGCTTAAATAATAATAAATACTTTTATCAATTATAGATTCAATCAACATTTTTGTATACGGATTTTTAAAACACATGCTATAAGAGCAAGCACTGCTCACTTTTAATTTTGCCTTTTGTGCTACATAAGCCTGCAAAAGCAACTTTGTTTGAAGTTCTTTAATATAATCTGAATTATTTATAAACTCTTTTTCAATTGCAGACGAAACAACATTATTTATTTCATCGATACTACAAATATGTTCATTTTCAATCTTATTGAAAATTTTGTCCACTCTTTCATCTTGACCTTTATAATAATACCAAGTTTCCAGCATTTTTGAAGAAATAAACTTGCGAACTTTCTGCTCATTAAGATTAAGTGTATCTAATTTTGCATTTAAAAACTCAGATAAATCACAATTTAGCTCTTTAATATCAGACATCATTTTCTTCCATACAATAAACTCATATGGCGCCTTGTTTTTACTTGATATATTTTTTTTAAAATAATATTCGCATAATCCTCTAAAAGCAATAGGGCTAATTTCAACAGGTAATGTAGTTGCAAATGTTCTTTTTATAATAGATTTAAAATTTTCTAGCGTAATTTTTCCAAAGCCAACGCACGCAACAATACCTTTTATGATGTTAACAGTCAAAAGTGCCGCATCAATTAAACCGTCTTTTTTCAATCTTGAAATTATTAACGAAAAATTCGATTCGCCATCAACAAAACTCATATAACATCTTAAAATCTCAGAATTTTTGCAAAATGAAAAGTTATTAAAATCTTGATATTTAAATTTTAATTTCTTAGTAGCTTGTTCAATTTTTCTTTTTTCTAAATCATTTAAATTATAATTGTCCAAAAGATAAATAAGTCCATCAAGAGCATAAGGGGAATCAGATTTTAGTATTCCTTTTATAATTATATCAAGTTCATCTTTTTCAACATCCAATTGAACCAATAAAGAAAGCGCATTTGCCAAATTACCGCCATCAAACTCATTAATCAAATTATTTAAAAGATATATTTTTTCATCTTTTGAAATATTTAAATAAAAATCTAATAAATCTATTTGAGCTTCAGGATCAAATAAGACATTATTTAAAAAATCTTTAACCCCATCTTGTGCAACTTCGTCAGGATGAGAAATATAATTTGAAATCTCGTCATAATCAAACTGAATGCCTTTTTGTTTTAGGATAGAAATAAAGAAAAATTTTCTATCGTCTTTAACATCTTTTCTGGACAAAAAATCAAAAGCATATTTTTCAAGACTTTTTAAATCAATTGCTTCAATAATAATAACCGCGCAAATATTACTAAAATCCGATTTTACATCAACAATTTCATCCAAAAGAATTTTTAATGCAATTTCTTTATCTTCAAATGCTTTAATTGTCTCAATATCATTTTGCAAAATCGCATTATCAGGGGCATTATTTTCTCTATACTTATTCAATATCGCCATTATCTTTGTGCGATATTCAAGTTTTAAGGAGGCATTTGACATTATTTTTTAGACACACCCCACAACAAATCGAGAATTTTTTGTGCCTCAGCACTCATTAAACCATCTTGCAAAATTAAATATTGTACAGCAATTAAAGTACATTCAGAACATATATTAACTCCGGGGCCTTTAACCATTTTAGGCACTTGAGTATTAGGTCTTTTACAGAAACTGCAATATTCTATTTCTTGAGTTTTATCACCTGCTTTTGAATGTTTCTTTTCAAAAGATACTACTTTTTTATCTTCCAAAACTTCTCCTTAGTTTTAATAGTAATAATATTTTATAAGATTTTTTAAATATACACAATATCTATTTAAATATTAAGTTTTGTAAACATAAAAAAGAAAATAAGGCAATTTTGAAGAAAAAAAATACTTTATTATAGTACGAGAGATATTTAGGAGCTTTCAAAAATGGCTGTTGGCGCAAAAGATAGATTAGATAAAGCATTAGTTAAAAAATATCAAAGCTTAAAAGTCGATAATGCAATCATTCAAAGTTCAATGGTTGACCCAAACAAAATGATGGAAACAATGAATGATTACGCAAATGCCCATATGGAAGCATTTAGAATACATCAAGCATTAAAAGATATTTGCACTAAAGCAATTTCTATGAATATTCAATATACAAAAATGAAATCAGTTAAATCTAAGAAAGAAAGGATTGCAGAAGCTGCAAGAAAAGTTGTAGCAGCTCAAATGGCTAAAAAACATGCTCTAACGCAAAAATTAGCCAAAGAACCCCGCCCTGAAATGGCGTAAAAAAATATGAAATGGTTTTGTGTGTGTTAAATTACCTCTTTTATTAAAAAAGAGGTTTCTTTTTATATTTACTTATTTTTTTATGTGTAGTTTAATATAATATGTAAGAGCGCTATTTTGGTGGGTTAATTATGATTGAAATTTTAAAAACCACAGATGACAACAAACTCAAGGAATTAGGAATAAATGAAGCGCAAAGCGGATCTTGGTTTAATCTTATTGATCCCACTTATGATGAAATTCAGAAAGTTTCCCTAATTTTAAATTTGGATGAAAGTTTTTTAAGAAATTCCTTGGACGTTGACGAGCGTTCTCGTATAGAAATTGAAGATGATTGCGTGCTTATAATCACAAATCTCCCTGTAATGGAAGATGAAGGAACTTATGACACATTACCTTTAGGTATTATTTTTACTCAAAGGGGCTTTATTACAGTTGCTTCAAAGAAAAATAAAGTAATAGGTTCGTTTAACAAAGATACTTCATCATCTTTTGATACAAGAAATAAAACAAAATTTTTGCTTGACATATTATTTCGTTCAACAAAATTTTATTTAAGATATTTGAATTACATATACAAGCAATCAGAAGAAATTGAAGAAGAACTAAGAAAAACAATGAAAAACAAAGCACTTTTTCAATTATTCGAAGTTCAAAAATCACTTGTATATTTCACTACAGCCCTAAAAGACAACTATATGGTGCTTCAAAAAATTATGCGTTTGACCCAAAATGCTAAACCTAATTCATTTTTTAAATTTACAGAAGATGATATTGACCTTCTGGAAGATGTAATAATTGAAAATAAACAGGCACTAGAAATGGTTGAAATGCATAGAAACATTTTAGAAAATATGATGGACGCCTTTGCTTCAATTATTTCAAACAACCTAAACATCGTAATGAAATTTTTAACTTCAATTGCAATTATTTTTGCAATCCCGACTATGTTTTCAAGTTTTTGGGGTATGAATGTTGCAGTTCCTTTTGCTCATAACCCTTACGGATTTTTAATAGTAGGTTTTATTTCTTTAATTGCCGCAGTTGCCGCTGCATTTTATTTTGCAAAAAAAGGTATGTTTTAATTTAAAATAGCAAAAAAATATTTTCATAGATTTTAAATTGATGGGGTGTTCTATGAAAATAAATTTGCAAAATTTAAATAATTTTTCTTTTAAAAGAGCTTTTACTACGCAAGAAAAAGAAAAATATTCCAAAGCCATTGAAAAAGCAAGACAAGAACTGGGACTTGTTGAAACTTCAGCTCAAATTTTTGACTTTAATTCGCCGACAAATAAAGGTGAAAATTATGGGTTATCTTCAATTAATTCAAGTGCATTTATCCCTTTTGTTGATTTTCTAAAAGAAAATTCATCTATAACAAAAATTCAAATGGGACCACAGGGTAATCTAGACTATAAATCAAACGGAATAACTTTTAAACCCGTAACATCGCCATATTCAGGAACTACTTTTACACTTGGTATACAAGGAATAGCACTTGAAAAATTAACTACAAAAGAATATGGAAATTTACTCGACAAAAATTACATAAAAAGCCTTGATGAAAACTACCCTCAATCCAAAACAGTAAGAGAATATAAAAGCGATTATAATTACGCACTTGGTGAAAATAAAAATGGCGTAATGTTTCAAGCACTAAAAAAAGCATACAACAATTTTATTAAAAACAATCCTCAACCATTAAAATCACAATATGAAGAATTTAAGAAAAATACAACACCAGAAATAAAAAAAGAAACAGTTTATAATGCAATTTCTGACGAATATCATTCAAAAGGCAAAAGCGGAGACGACTGGAGAAATTGGGATTATACAGATAGATACTTATTTTCAGACAAAATTTCAAAAAATATTAGACAAAAAAGAATAAACGAACTTAAAGAAAACATAGATTTCTACTTATTTAGCCAATTTTTAGCCCAAAAACAACATTTTGAAACAAAAGAAGAATTAAATAATAAAGGAATAAAATTAAACGGCGATTGCTTAATCTGCTTTTCTACTCCTGAAATTTGGTCAAATCCCAATTGTTTTCTTGATGGATACTATATAGGCGTTGAAGATGGCAATTGTCCCGAAACAAACAACATACAAGCATGGTGGGCACCGGCATTGGATTATTCAAAATTATTAATAGATAATTCACAAGAACCCAATAAATCAAATCTTGGAGAAGTTGGAAAATTGCTATATGAAAAATTTAAAACCTTTATGCAATATTACGACGGAATGAGATTGGATGCTTTTTGGCAATATGTAAGTCCATTTATTTATAACGACAATTTAGAAGGTCAATATATTAACGATATTGGCGATAAAATCATTAAAATAATACAAATGGCAGCAAATGACGCTCAAAATAAAGAGGTTGACCCAGATAATTTTGTTCTTGAATTAATTGGCTATGGTACAGATAGAGCAAAATCTTTAACTAAAAATATATATCCTCACATTTATTCAACAGCATACGCCGAATATGATGAAAACCCTAGAGATTTAATAAACAATAAAAATTATCAAGATGGCAAATTTGTAATTGGAGCAATGTCGCATGATAATGATACTTTAGTAAATATGTCAAGAAATACCGAAAGAAGAGAGGCTCACGCAAACATCCTAAAGACAACACTAAATCAAGGCATAAATAATCTTGGATACAATGTGGCCAAATATCAAAATCAACCACAAAAAGACAAAACAGAAGAAGATTTTAGAACAGCAAAAATTGCCGAAATTTTCACAACAAAAAAACAATATTTTACCCTAACAGACTTATTCGGCATGGAAGAAAGAATTAATTTAACAGGCAAAGTTAATGATGATAACTGGAGGGTTAAAATTCCAAGCGATTATGAAAGATTTTATCATTCGCAATTATCAAAAGGGTATGGTATAAATTTTCCAAAAGTATACCAAACAGCACTTCTTGCAAAAGGAATAAATGATAAACCAACAATAGATTTATTATCTGAAGCAGCAGATATTTTGCGCTCAGATGGCCCTATGACAACAAAAGAAGCCGATAGACTTTATTTAGAAATTTAATGGATTAAAAAAGACCCTTAAAAGGGTCTTTTTTAATAGGTCGGATAGTGGGAATATGTTGCAACCACTCGCATTAATAATTGCACAAGAAATGAAAAACATATCCACAGAAGAAATACATTGTTGCGCGTAATTATAAAGTTATCTACACTTAATGCAGGTTTTGCAAATGTTTTACTTTTATAAGGTCATCAGCTTATGGATATTGATATGCCGAGGCACAGACCCCAACCTGAAAATTAATATACAATACAACCGCCAAAAGTTCTCATATAATCATTTACGTTTATATCATCAAAATAGACAACAGCTAAAACTCTTTTGTAAATGTC
>CALURR010000078.1 GCA_944323195.1 Candidatus Gastranaerophilales bacterium | reverse complement strand
GCATAGATGGAAAAATGTATCCACTTGATTCGGTTACAAAAGTTTACCCGCAATCTTCTTCATCAAGCTCTTCAAGCACTTCTCAAGAAGAACATAATAGCTTTGTTCAAGATGCACTATCTTATTTGGCTGTAAACTTTAAAGATTTTACAGACAAAATTACAGAATACTTAGGAATTAAATCTGACACATCCGATGGTTCATCTTCATCAGATGGAAGTACAGGAGATAGTTCAAATTCAACAACAGAAAATACTAACACAATATAACCAAACATATTTGATTTACATTTAGACAATAAAGAAAGGACAATTAATTAGATGACACAAGCATTATTTACAGCTATGACCGGTTTAAATGCTGGTACACAGCAGTTGACTGTTGTTTCAGACAATATTGCAAACATGAACACAACTGCATATAAGACTTCTCGTCTTGATTTTCAAGATATTTGGTATCAAACAAGTACAACAGGTACTAACTCAAGTAGAGTTTCCGGTGGTACTAATCCTTTTCAAATCGGTGTAGGTGTTCAAGGTTCATCAATCACAAAAGATTTTGGTGCATCAAGTACAAATACAACAGGTCGCGACGGTGATATGGCTATTACAGGTGACGGTTGGTTTACTGTGTTAAATTCAGACGGAAAAGTTTTATTAACAAGGGACGGTACTTTTACTTTAGATGAAAATGGATTTTTATGTACAGCAGATGGTTCAAAAGTTTTAGGTATGAACTCAACTGAATCTTTGACCAGCTCTACTACTCCTATGAAAATTCCTACTCAAATTAAAGTAATTGAAGGAGGCACCCCTGCTGATAAATTTGCAAACATTAAAGTAAATGACCTAAATGGTCTTGGAGGCGATCAAAGCCAAATTAGAGGCGGTACTTTCAAAGTAATTGCTTATGATGATGCCGGAACTCCGACTGAACTTACGGTTGACTTAGGAACAATCGATGATGGGACAGATATTCAAACTCTTGTAGACAGAATTAATGATGATAGTAATGGCAAATTTACAGCCGCCATTGAAGATGGTAAAATTTCATTTACACCTGCAGATGATGCAAAAAAACTTGCTTTTGAGTCAATCGATGAAAAAGATGGCGGTTCGAATTTCGTTGCTGCAACAAATTTAGCAAGTATGCCTATGGTGGATGGAAAGTATTCAACAAATGAAATGAATGTATCTGCTACAATTGGTTTTGTTGATGATGTTGCTTCTCCTTACACAAAAAATTATGAAAGTTATTCAGTGGGTAAGGATGGCTTGGTTACTGTTACATATGGAGATGGCTCAATTTTAACAGTAAAAGCAAATGAAGATGGTTCAACCTATTTTTCATACCAAGATGCTAATGGCCGCATAATTAATGATGATATTCAAAATTCCGGAAATGCTTCATTATATGTTGATCCTAATATGTTGGTTACGGCTAATATGCAATTACAATTAGCAAAAGTTGTAAATAACGGTGGTCTTGTTGCTGAAGGCAACAACCAATATTCAGTTGGTGTTAACGCCGGACAAGTACTCTACACTGCAGCTAATGTAAATGGTGTTGGCGGAGTTGTATCAGGGGCATTAGAATCATCAAATGTAGACTTAGCTCAACAATTTTCAAACATGATTTTAGCTCAAAGATTGGTCCAAGCTAATTCACAAGTATTCTCAGGCGCAAATAGTATGCTTGAAACACTTGTTTATTTGGGTCAATAATTTAATCAAATATTCTCTTTATTGTCTTATTATAAAAGCGCTTTTTTAAGCGCTTTTTATTTTTATTCTTTAATTACTTCAATTTTTTCATAAGAAAATAAATATGGAAGATGTTCCTTTTTAATTATTTCCCCCGGAAGCAAAATAGAAATCCCCGGAGGACAAAGGGCAACAACTTCAGAAGATATTCTTCCTATCGCATCTTCTTTTTTAACATATTCTTTTGGTGCAAAATATGCTTCTCTTAAATTCATAACTATTTCAGGGTCGATTAGAGGCATAATTTTAATATTTTTATTTTGTAGTTCATATTTTTTACCTGAAATTTCTTTTAAACATTTGATTAAATATTCAAATTCTTCTTTTGTGTTTCCAATATTTGATAAAATTAAAATTCCTTCATCTGAAGCTGATTCAACTTCGATTTTATATTCGTGTTCTAAAATATATTCTAATTGAAGCCCTGTTAAGTGCTTCATTTTTATGAATAATTTTGTAACATCAATATTAATATCGTTTTCTAATATTGAAAGATTTTCTATTGATTTAGCTTCTTTTCTAAAATATAGCGCATTTTCAACAGCTCTATCTAATAATTGTTGCCCATAAGCACTTGAAAGATTTGCTCTTGCAGCGTCAAGGCTTGATAATAATAATAAGCTTGGGCTTGTTGTGTGCAAAAGCTTTAGTGCGTGGCGAACTTTCTCTTCTTCAAAAATTGAATTTTTGCCAAGATGAAGCATAGAAGCTTGTGTCATAGCTCCGCCTGTTTTATGAAGTGAATGAACAACCGCATCTGCTCCAAGATGAAGTGCTGAGGTAGGTAAGGTGTCATTAAAATTCCATAAACAACCATGGGCTTCATCAACAATTAGGGCTGCTTTATATTTTTTACAAATAGCGCTAATTGTTTTAATATCAGACACAACCCCTTCGTAAGTTGGGTTTGTAATCCAAACGAGTTTTATATTTCTGTTATTTTTTAATTTTTTTTCAATTTCATCTGCTTCTATGTTTCCAAAAATTGCCCAATCATCAAGTTTTTTGGGTATTACCCAGTTAACTTTGGCACCTGAAATAATTAAACCGGTTAAAACAGATCTATGGCAATTTCTTCCGATTAAAACTTCTTCAAAAGGGTTGGTTAGGGCAAAAGCAAGGGCCAGATTTGCAATTGTTGAACCACCTGTGACAAAAAAAGTTCTTTTAGAGCCATATGCAATGCTTGCAAGTTCTTGTGCTTTTGAAATTGCTCCTGTAGCCGGATGAAGTGTTCCAAGGTTGTCAAATTCATCAGTTGTATCTATATTTAAAACATCAAACCCAACAAGCTCTTGAAATTTAGGATGAACCCCAAGGCCTCTATTGTGTCCTGGGATGTGAAAACCTGTCATAGGGTTTTTCTTATAGTTTAACATCGCATCCAACAAAGGAGTTTCATTGCTTTTGTTGAATTTTTCTGTGATTGTGTTTTTTATTGATTTAAAAGTTATTTTGTTTTCTAGAGTATTTGTCATAGAAAACATTATTGCACGTTAAATATTTTTTTGAATAAAATAAAACGTTTTTTTAAGATATATTACGCCAAGTTTAAAAATTTATGTGTTTGCGGAATTAAAAAAATGTTGTGATAATTTAAATAAAATTTTTCAAAAACTTTTTCAATGTCTAAATTTTTATCAATAGGCATTTTAGGTTGCAGAATAAGTTTTAAGTTATATTTTTTGGCTAGAGTCGATGTTTTTATTATTTCTTTATCCAGAATGTTTTCATCAAATACAATTTTTATAAAAAGCTCTTTATTTGAAGCAGTTTTAATAAATTCTTCGTTTTTTGAAAAATTATTTTCTTGCCCTGTTGCGCTTTTTAGCTTTATATCCATAGAAATTATATCAATGTAATCTATTATTTTTTCTAATTCCAAAAAGCAAATGCCGTTTGTTTCAAGGTATATTTTTTTATTTAATTTATTTTTATATTTTTTTAAAAATGCTTCTAAAAAATCGCAATCTAATAATGGTTCTCCGCCTGTAAAACTTATAATATCAGCATTTATTGATGAAAGAATTTCATATAATTCATCAATAGAATATTTTTTAGCATTTTTAATGTCAAAATCAGTGTCGCAAAATTTACAAGCTAAATTACATTTACAAAATCTGACAAAAATGTGTTTTTGTCCGATGTAGGGGCCTTCTCCTTGGATTGATGTAAAAATTTCTTTAATATATGTGCTAGATATATTTTGCATTTTTCTTTTTTAAATTAATTTCTTTTAATTGTTCATATAAATGGTATTCTTCAGAAGTTATTTTAGAGGGTATTTGAATTAATATTTTAACTATTTCATCCCCTTTTTTCTTGGTTTTTTCATTCAGAACACCAACATCAATAAGTTTAAAACTTTGGTTTGTTTTTGTCAAAGGAGGAATTTTAATAACTGCCTCACCCCATAAGGTTGGGACGGTTATATTTCCGCCCAAAATTGCCATGTATGGGCTTATATAAGCATCATAATAGACTGTATCGTTTTCTATTTTTAAATTATCATTATTTATAACATTGACAATTACATATAAATTTCCGTTTTTGCCTCCATTTATGCCTTTTTGACCTTCTTCTTTTATTCTTAATTTGGCTTTATTTTTAATTGAAGGAGGAATTTTAACAGTAATTTTTTTATTTTGGATTTTTTCACCTAAGCCATTACAATAAGGGCACTTTTGCCCGTTGGCAAATTTATGACCTTCGCATTTAGGACAAATCGTTGAATGAGTTATATTTATTGTTCTTGTTGTTCCTAAAATTGCTTCTTGATAATCTATTTCAACGCTAACGCTTATATCTTTTCCGTTAATTATTTCTTTTGGCTTTTCCTTTTGTTTTTCTTTTTTAGAGAATAAATCCGAAAAAGTATAGTTTGATGAAGTGTAATTTTTATATATTTTTTGAGATTTATAAATCTCTTTATTGACGTTTCTTAATGCGTCATAATTTTTTCTTTTTTCATCATTTAAAAGAATTTGCGCTGCTTTATTAATTTGTTTAAATATTTCTTCGGCTTCAAGCGAAGAATTAATATCAGGATGATACATTTTGGCGAGTTTTTTAAACTGCTTTTTTATTTCATCTTTTGTTGCGCTCGGGGTTATATTTAAAATTTCATAATAACTTTTTAACATATTTCACCAAATTTATTTTTTAATTTAATGATTATTTAAAAAAAATCCAATATCGACCTTTATAGGAAAAATGTGCAAAAAAATTTTTTTAGGAGCATTATTAAATTGGGATGAAGAATTTTAATGACATTGTAGACAAAATCATTACTCGTCTTGGAACATCAAATGATTCTGAGATTTGCACCGCTATATTAGCGGCTTTTAAGCTTGTTTTTATTCCTTTTGCTACAATGTCAGATAAAAAATCAACAAAAGATCAAAAGCAATATGCGCTTACTAGAGATTTTTTAACAGAAGGCGTTGCTCTTGCAGGATATATTGGAATTACAAGGGTTGTTAAGAACAGTTTGACTGCGCCAATTTGCGCTAAATATTATAAAGAAAAAGCAAAAGATTTAATTAAACAAAATAAATTGGATATAAACAGTGCTGATTATAAACTTTTAACTAATATTGATAAAGTGGCGCTAAAAAACCATGCTATGAATGAATTTTTAGAAGAAAGTGCTAAAAAATATACTAAAAATCAAGAACAGCACATTAAGGCTCTTGAAGACATCGTCAAAAGATTTCCATTAATACAAAACCCAAAAGATTTATATTTGAATACTAAAAAAACAATTTCTCATGCTTCAGTATGTGTTTTGGCGCTAACTTTAATTCCTTTTATTACAAATAAATTAATTTATGTTTTATCTAAGATTAAATCACAAGATGAAAACAAACCGGAAATAAAGCCGTCTTTACCTAAGCAGACAACTTTAAAACCATATTCGATGCAGCAGTATATAAACAATATAAAAGTAGGAGGGTTAAATGTCTTTAATCGTTAATTTTTTAACCAGTCCCCAAGCTGCTGAATTTGTTCAAAATTCAACTTGTCAGGTTTTATCTGAAGGGTGTTTGAAAGCTGTTGGCAGACCCACTTTTACATTGCTTGATAAAACCGCGACAAAAGAGGAGCGAAAATATTCTGCTACAAAAGAATTGTTGTATCAGTCTTTTTCAATGGCAGCATTTTTTGCATTAATTTTTCCGATTAAAAGAAATACATATAAATTATTAAAATTTTTCCCTCAATTAAAAGACTGTGATGTTATTAATGCAAGAACAGCAAAAGAATATCAGGAAAAATTAAAGCAAGTTACAGATAAAAATATGTTAACAAAGATTAAAGGCGCAAACGAATTAATGTCTATAATTGCGTCAGGTGTAATCTTGGCTGTAATTACTCCCCAAATAGTTACAAGGCTTGTTCATCCTATTATGAATAAAATAAATGGCGCGCAAGAAAAAAATAAATTAGATAAAAAAGCATAAATTTGATAGAATTATTGTAATATGCGCCCATAGCTTAATTGAATAAAGCATTGGTCTCCGAAGCCAAAGAGTGTGGGTTTGAGTCCCATTGGGCGTATTTTTGACCAATAAAAAACCTCTTAATAATTAAGAGGTTTGAAAATCTGTTTGTTTCTTGATTCTCGTGATGAAAGGTTAGTGTGTGATTAGTGTGTTTAAATTTTATTTATGGGGTTTGTTTATGTCTTACATATATATAAAGTATATATAAAATTGAAAATTGCTTAATCTGTTTTATTTGTTACATTTCTTAATAAAATCAAAAACTTAACAAAAAATTTTATTGTATAATTGTATAAAGTCTTTATGAGATGGGGTATTGAAATGGAAAAAAGAACCACAGAGATAAAATTAAAAGATAAAACAGAATTAGAAGTAATGAGGCATTATAAAGAGCTTTCAGACAAAAATTTTTGTATTGAAAAAGGTTTTTATCCTCTTGGTTCTTGTACTATGAAATATAATCCACGAATTAACGAGTGGGCAAGTTCTCGAGAAGGTTTTAGCGCTTTGCATCCTAATCAAGATGATGACGATTGCCAAGGTGCACTAAAATTAATGTATGAATTGCAAAATTTTCTAAAAATTATAACAGGCATGGATGAATTTACCCTGCAACCTTGTGCCGGTGCACATGGCGAGTTTTGCGGGATGATGGTAATTAAGAAATATTTTGAAGACATTAATGACAAAAGAAAAAAAGTTATAATCCCTGATAATGCCCATGGTACAAATCCTGCTAGTGCTTCTATGTGCGGATTTGAAGTTGTTGAAGTAAAGTCAGATAAAAAAGGACATGTTGATATAGAAGAATTAAAAAAGATTGTTGAACAATATAATTCTGATATTGCTGCCATTATGATGACTAATCCTAATACCTTAGGGCTTTTTGATAATGGAGTATTAGAAATATCTGAGATTATGCATAAAAATGGCTCATTGTTATATTATGACGGAGCAAATTTTAATGCAATTATGGGGCATTCTAATCCAAAATTAATGGGTTTTGATGTAGTTCATTTGAATTTGCATAAAACATTCTCAACTCCACACGCTGGTGGTGGCCCAGGAGCAGGGCCTGTTGGCGTTGTTGAAAAATTAAAAGATTACTTGCCTATTCCTAAAATTGAATTTGATGGAAATAAATATATAAGGAATTACAATTATCCTAAATCAATCGGCAAGGTTAGCGCATTTTTTGGTAATTTTTCTGTCTTAGTAAAGGCATATACATATATTTACATGATGGGTAAATCACTAAAAGATGTTTCATCTGACGCGGTTTTGGCTGCAAATTATTTAAAATCAAAATTAAAAGATTATTATCATATTGCTTTTGATGAATATTGCGCTCATGAATTTGTTATTGATAATTCAGATAAAAAAGAAAAAGGGGTTTCAACACTAGATATTGCAAAAAGGCTAATGGATAGCAATGTTCACCCTGCTACTATTTATTTTCCTTTGATTGTTCATGAAGCATTTATGGTTGAACCAACAGAATCTGAAACAAAAGAAGTTTTAGATAACTTTATTAATGTAATGATTGAAATATCAAAAGAAATTAATGATGGTGTTGATTTCCATGAATTTCCAAAAACAACACCAGTGTCAAGGGTCGATGAAGTATTTGCTGCAAGACATTTGGATTTAAAAGAATAATGACTCTAAAAACTTCTGATTTTGATTATAATTTACCTCAAGAGTTGATTGCGCAAAGCCCTCTAGCTGATAGAGAGTCTTGTAAAATGCTTTATTTAAATAAAACAAAAGGTCAATTTGAGGATAAATATTTTTATAATGTTATCGATTATTTAAATAAAGATGATGTTCTTGTTTTAAATGATACGAAGGTTTATCCTGCTCGAATTATTGCAAAGAGAAGAACAGGCGCTGAAGTTGAGATTTTTTTGTTAAATCCTTTTGATAATTCTAATCGTTGGGAGGCATTAACAAAAAATGCTAAAAGAGTTAAAAAAGATGAGATTTTGGAGGTTTCATCCGATTTTAAAATTAAATTAATCGAAAAAAAAGAAGCAAATAATGAAAATGAAATTCCAAAATATATTGTTGAATTGATTTATGATAATGAAAACGTTTATGATTTATTAAATAAATACGGCTCGGTTCCTCTACCGCCTTATATATCAAGAAAAGCTACAGAAGATGATAAACAAACATATCAAACGGTTTTTGCAAAAAATATTGGTTCGGTTGCTTGTCCTACTGCAGGTTTACATTTTACAAAGGAATTACTCCAAAAAATTAAAAATAAAGGAGTAAAAATTGCATATGTTACGCTAAATGTGGGTTTAGGAACATTTATGCCTGTTAAAGTTGAAGATATTGAAAATCACACTATGCACTATGAAAGTTTTTCAATTCCTAAAGAAACACAAGATTTGATTGAAAATAAAAAAGGTTCTGTTGTTGCTGTTGGGACAACTGTTTTAAGATGCTTAGAAGCAACTTATCAAAAATATGGCAAAATTAAAGCATGCAGTGATAAAACAAATATTTTTATATATCCTCCTTATGAAATTAAATCAATAGATAAATTAATAACCAATTTTCATCTTCCAAAATCAACCTTAATAATGCTTGTTAGTGCTTTTGCAGGTAAGGAGCTGATTTTTAGAGCTTATAATCATGCAATTGAAAATAACTACAGATTTTTCAGCTACGGCGATTGTATGTTTATAGATAAATAAAAAAATGGTATAATCAACGAATTAAAGGAGGTGCAAATATGGAAAAATTGGAAAAATTTCAACTTATTTTATCTGCAACGATAATTAGCGCAGGAGTTTTGTTTTCGTCATTGGTTTTTGCTTCAAAGATGCAAAAAAATGAAAGTATAACAGTAACCGGCTCTGCTTCTAAAATTGTTAAATCAGATAGCGCAAGAATGGGTTTTTCTGTACAGACCAATGCAAAAACACAAAAAGAAGCTTTTAACAGATTAAAAGCTCAAAATCCTATGGTTGTTGATTATCTTGTTTCAAAAGGTATAGATAAAAATTCAATCGAAGTTAAACCTGTTAGTGGTTATAATGTGTACAAGACAGTTGGAAATGGCTACAGTACAAATGAAGTAATTGCATATAATGCAAATCAAAATTATGAAATTTCATCAAAAGATGTTGATAAGATAAAAGAAATTTCATCAGACATACAAAATCTGGTAGACAAAGGGGTTAACCTTGAAATATACAGACCTGAATTTTTCTACTCTGATTTAGCTTCAATAAAGGTTGATTTATTAAAAGAGGCGACTCAAGACGCTAAACAAAGAGCAACCTCAATGTTAAGCGCTGCTAACAGCAAAGTTGGCAAAGTAAGACAGATGAGAATGGGAGTTTTCCAAATTACTCCACCTGATTCAACAATGGTTTCTGATATGGGTGTTAATGATACATCTACTGTCGATAAAAAAGTCACAGCAGTTGCAAACGTAGTATTTAGTGTTAAATAATAAAAAAGCCCTTTAAAAGGGCTTTTTTATTAATACTTTTTATGCTCCGGGAAGTGGTGCTGACTGTTTAATTGGTTTTTCGTCATCATATTCTATTAATCCTGAATTTGAGTTTTCAAAAACAGGTTTTTGTTTTGTTGGTTTAGATGGTTTTTGTTGAGAAATATCATTTTGCTCTTGATGTAGTGTATCTGTTGTTTCTTTTTGAATTGCCTGCTTGTCTGCAGTTTCTTCTTCTGTTTCATCAACAGTTTCATCCACATCGTCCATTTTAATCGGACTTAGAGAATTGGAGCCGTTCATTTTTGGATAATCAAATACACTTAGAGGGAAGTTTTTGATTGCAGTTTTCATGTAATTTGCAAATACCCTAGCAGGCATTGCACCCCCTGTAATCCCCGGCAATTTAGAGTTATTGTCGTTACCAACCCAAACACCGGTTACAATGTCGGGAGTGAAGCCAACAAACCAAGCGTCTCTGTAATCATTTGTTGTGCCGGTTTTACCTGCAACGTTTTGGGCGATATTAGCAGCCTTTCCTGTACCTACTTCAACAACTTTTCTAAGCATGTAGGTCATACCTGCTGCTGTTTCAAAATTAATTACTTTAACAATTTTAGGTCCTGAGTTTTCATATATTGTAACGCCTCTTGAGTTTTCAACTCTTTCAACGGCATAAGGGCGTACTCTATATCCGCCGTTTGCAAAAGCGCCGTATGCTACAACCATATCGTATAGTTTAACGCCGTTTGAGCCTAATGCGATAGTCATATCGCTTGCTAATGGTGTCGTTATACCCATTTCTCTTGCTGTTTGAATAACAGCCTCTACCCCTGTTTTTTTAATTAATCTAACAGCAGCAACGTTGGATGAAATTGCTAATGCTTGCCATATTGCAATTTTTCCTCTATATTTTTTGCCGTAGTTTTTGGGTGACCAATCTTGAATGGTTAAAGGGGTGTCTTCAATTGAATCATATACGCTAACTCCTTGTTGCAATGCTGTAGCGTATACAAAAGGTTTAAAAGATGAACCTGATGGTCTTACTGCTTTTGAAACCCTGTCATATTGACTTTGCTCATAGTTTTTGCCGCCGATATATGCGTATACTCTTCCTGTTGTCGGAGAGAATGAAAATAGGGCAATTTGGTTTGCCGGTTTGGTTAATTTAGCGGCATTTAGAGCTGATATTGCAGCATTTTGTGCTGCATTTTGAGATTTATAATCAAGAGTTGTATAAATTTTTAAGCCGCCTTGAGAGATTTCTTGTTCTTCAAAGCCTATATTTTTAAGTTCATTTAAAACAAAATCTATAAAATAAGGGGCTTTATTGTATGAATAAATTCTTGGTTTATTTGATAGATGGAGTCCCTCCTTTTGAGCAGCTTCCATTTGCTCAAGTGTTATGTATTTGTTTCGATACATTCTTCTTAAAACTTGGTTTCTTCTTTTAAGACCCGCTTTTTTATTTGCAAAAGGTGAATAAATTGAAGGTGCTTGTGGTAAACCTGCTATAAGAGCTTGTTCAGCCAATGTTAATTGTGAAAGGTCTTTATCAAAGAAGGTTCTGGCGGCACTTGATACCCCGTAAACTCCGGAGCCAAGATAAACGGAATTTAAATACATCTCTAGAATTTCGTCTTTTGAGATAGTTTTTTCAATTCTATGAGCTATAATCAATTCTTTAATTTTTCTGTCAAATGTTCTTTCGTTAGACAAGAATAAAATTCTTGCTAATTGTTGAGTAATGGTTGATGCACCTTGTTTAACTTCGCCTGATGCAATATTCGTTATGGTTGAGCGCACCATGCCCATTGTGTCAAAACCCCTGTGGTGGTAGAAGTTTTTGTCTTCTGTGGCAATTACTGCTTCTTTTAGATATTCAGGAATTTTATCTATTGAAACCTTTTCAAACTTAAACGCCGTAAACGTTTTTATTACTTCACCGTCTGATGAATATATTGTAGTTACGGGGTTTGGTTTTATATCTTCAAAGTTTGATATAGGTGGTAAACTGGCAAGATATATGTTAAATGCCGCTATTGCAGCTAAACTTGCTGAAACACCCATTGAAAATAAACATAAGAATATGTTTCTTTTTTTTGGTCCTCTTTTTACAATCCGTTTTCTTCTAATATTGTTCATAGCTACATATTATAGCATAAAATTAAACTTTCAAGAAGATGGTAAAGTTGGATAATTAAAATTTACATACATTTATAATAAAATTAGACCTACATAATATGTAGGTCTAATTTGCTTTTTATTTTCAATAAATTAGAAAATAATTGTTAACTCTTCATTAGGATTTAGGGCTGCTGAGTTTGATACAGATGGAACAATTGTGTAAACTAGTTCATCACCAATTTCATAGATGATACCAAAAGTACCTGAAATAGCAGTTTTAACAATTCCGTATACACCTTTTCCTAAAGTTACAAATGAATTACCAAAGCTTGCAACACCGCGTCCTAGGTGTCCTGTAAATGTTTCAACAAATGTATCTGACAATCTGTCGCCATATTCTTCTAGTCCATTTGCTGAAATGTTAACTACTTGGCCAACTGAACGACCGGCAACGCCAACTGTTCTTGCTGCTGCTGTAAATGGAAGCCCTAAAATTCTAGCGAAGATATTA
This sequence comes from Candidatus Gastranaerophilales bacterium, assembly GCA_944323195.1. Taxonomy (GTDB): domain Bacteria; phylum Cyanobacteriota; class Vampirovibrionia; order Gastranaerophilales; family Gastranaerophilaceae; genus RUG14156. The sequence goes on along the minus strand of CALURR010000078.1, from coordinate 10,612 downwards.
GGATTTTTTAAGCAATCAGCTGTAGCTGAAGTCATTTCTTTTGGGAATTCAACTGTGCAATCACCATTTTTAATTTTTGTGAATTTAACAGTGATTGATCCGGGGTGATGTCCTAAGCCGGGTCTTTGAACTGTAACAACTTTACCATAAACAATCGAGCCTGCTGGGAATGTTTGATTACCAACGCAAACTTCTTGAGTTGTTTTAGCTTGGAAAACATCGCCAATGTTAGAATGTTTGGCGTCAATTCTATCTAGCATTTTTACTTTAATTGCAACAGGAGTACCTGCACCTTTAAATGCATCGCCAACAAGTTGACCGTTATATTTAAGTCTTAATTCGCTAATTAAAGTAGCAACTTGGTGTCTTGATAAATATGGTGCTTCTAATAATGTTTTTTCATCCGGAAGATTGTCAATTAAACCTGATGCAACAACTTCTTTTGTACATCCATATGCCCAAGTTGGTATATTTTCAATGGTTTTTCCGTTAAGAACAGGAGCTGAGCCGTCATTAACATATTTAACATCAATTAATTTAGCTATTGTAGCAAAAACTTCTGCTTTTGTGATGGCTTGGTCTGGTTTAAATGTTTTGTCTGGATAACCAATCATAACATCAGCTGTTGTAGCTGTTTTGATTTCTTCATTTGCCCAATATGAGCTTGTTATATCAGTGTAGTTTTTGTTAACACCAACATTTTTCATATTTAAACCTTGAGATAGCATAAATGCTAATTCTGCTCTTGAAATAGGCATTTTAATGTTGAAATCTCTGTCGCCTTTTCTAACACTCATAGTGTTTAAAAGGTCTTTTGAGAATGCATTCACGTAGGTATTGTCTTTGTTAGTGAAGCCTAGTCTGTTTTTTTGTTTTAAAACTTTTCCGCCGATTCGATAAACATAGTCTGCGTCTTTAACTTCAGTAGCATCAGCATTCATTAATGAAGGATGGGCATAAATTTCAACTTTTTCTTGTTCATGGCAGTCTTTAGCCAATACATTAGAGCAAGTCAAAAACAAAGCTAATGTAATAGACAATGCTTGTGTTGTTTTTCTCATAGTTTACTCCTATTCTTTCTACCTAAACCAGTCACACAATAAACCAGCTTAATTATCCTATAAGAGTGAAAAGTAGTCAAGAAAAAACTATAAGGATTTTATATCATTGTATATTAAAACTGAAGCATCTTGAATTAGATTTCTTGCGCTATAGTCATTAAATGGTCGTTTTACAAGTATGGTGATTATATATTTTTTACCGTTATCTGTGTAGATTATACCACTATCGCCAAGCATAGTGCCTATGTCGCCTGTCTTGTGTAACACCATTGCGCTTTGCGGAAGTTTTTCTTTTATAAGATGTATGTTTCTTGTGTTGCCCAAGTATTCTTTTAGAATGTTTTTATATTTTATGTCAATATAATTTGGATTATCTATATTATATAAAATAGTGGACATTTCTCTTGCTGTTGTTTTGTTATAGCCTTCAATGTCCGGCAGCCATCCGCCCATGGAAGTAACTTTTAGCCCAAGATTTCTCATTGCTCTATTGAATCCGTCCATTCCTCCTATTTCGTATAGAAGCATATTTGTGGCTGAATTATCGGAATTTGCAATCATGATGTTGGCTAAATAATCCAGGCTATAATCTACATTTGCTCTGGTATATTGCAAGTCTCCCGAGCCTGAGGTTCTGAATTGTTCGCTAAATGTTCTTTTATCTGACAGATTAATTGGATTATTTGTTTTTTCGGTTTTGTCGATTAATCTCATTAGCTCAAAAGCAATTGGAATTTTAATAATGCTTGCGCTTGGATATACTTCATCGGCATTTATTTCAAAACCTGAACCTGTTGAATATTCCCAAACAAAAACTGAAGGTTGAAGTTGAGGATATTTTTTAAATTGTTCCAAGAGTTTTGTTTTTGTGTCGGTTAGTTCTTTGCTAACATTTATTTGCGTCATTTCTTTTGTTTTTTGTGTTTTTGAAACAAACAGACGCTCATCGAGCAAGTGGGAGTTGTATAAATAATCCCAAGTTGGTAAAATATATGGTTTTATATCAAGTTTTAAATTTCTGTTTTTAATATGATTTAAAACAAGAGGTTTAAAATAATGTTGGTAGTTGTATGGACAAATACAATAACCATATAGAGCTAATATGGATAGTGCAAAGATAATTGCAATAGAATTTTTCTTTGCTTTTTTCTTTTTCTTTACTTTTAAAACCTTTCTTTTGGGTTTAACCTCTTGAAGATTATAGTAATTGTTATAATTGTATAAATTTTGTTTTTTAATTGGACTTGACAATACTTTACGCCTATAAAATAATTACTTTTTTAGTTTAGTACCTATTAAATTAAAATACATAATATATATGTATGAATTAGCGTTTTTATATTTTAAAACATGATATACTAAAAGGTAGTATTAAGGAGTATTGTTATGAATATAGTTATATATAGCGAGAATGGTTCATCTGAAATTGCAAATTTGATAAATGTTGATGATGAAGTACAAATCAGAGAATTTGATTTAGCAGAATTGGAAAACTATAAACAATACAATCCAAGTTTATTAATTTTAGATTTTGATTTAGATAAAATTAGGGAGTTTTGTGCTGTTAGAAAATTGGAATGTTGCGTTTTGGTTCCTGTTGATAAAATTCCTGATAATTTAACTGTTAGAGCATTATCGTATGATTATATTGTTAAGCCTTTAAATAGAACTGAATTAAATGTTAGAACAAAAGCATTATTGAAAACTTATGAAACAAAAAAGAGCCTTGTAAAATCTGCAATTTGTGATGAATTAACAGGTTTGTATAATAGAAAATATTTACATCATAGATTGGATGCTGAAATCTCTCGTGCTAAAAGGTATGGAACACCTGTTTCTTGTCTTTTGATAGATATTGATTATTTTAAAATAGTTAATGATATGTACGGATATGATTGGGGTGATATTTTATTAAAGAAAATTGCTCAAATGTTAAGTGCATTAGTTAGAAAAGAAGATGTTCTAACAAGATATGGCGATGAAGAGTTTATTGTTATTTTGCCTGAAACAACAGAACAACAAGCAAGAATTTTTGCTGAGCGTTTTAGAAGCGATGTTGAAAAAATGGAATTTATTCCGGCTAATGAAGACGAACGTCATCAAATAACAATTTCCGGTGGTGTTTCTTGCTATCCTTGTATGGAAGATGTTGAAGAAGATGCAAATACTTTAATCAGATACGCTGAACATGCGCTGTATAATGCAAAACAATCAGGTAAAAATAAAATTGTTGAATTTTCAAAAATGAATTTAGGCTGTTAAAATGAACAACCTAACTAAAAGAATAATTCCTTGTCTTGACGTGAAAGACGGAAAAACGGTTAAGGGAATTAATTTTGAAAATTTAAAAGAAGTAGGTTCTCCGATTGAATTAGCTAAAAAATATTCTAAATCAGGTGCAGATGAACTTGTTTTTCTTGATATTACTGCGACTAATGAAAAAAGAAAAACAATTGTTGAACTTGTTGAAAAAGTTGCAAAAGAGGTCTTTATTCCTTTTACTGTTGGCGGCGGAATAAGTTCTCTTGATGATATAAGAGCTATTTTGGAAGCCGGAGCTGATAAAATCTCTTTTAATTCGGCTATTGTAAAAAACCCTGATTTAATTAGCACATGTGCACAATATTTCGGCTCACAATGTATTGTAGCAGCAATTGACGCTAAAAAAGAAGATAATGATTTTTGGGTTTATATTAACGCAGGAAAAGTAAATACAGGCATAAAAGCTCTTGATTGGGCAAAAAGAGTTGAAGAATTAGGAGCAGGCGAAATTCTTTTAACTTCAATGGATTTTGATGGAACTCAAAAGGGTTTCGATATTGAATTAAACAATTTAATATCAAATGCTGTTAATATTCCTATTATTGCTTCAGGGGGAGCAGGAGCTAATTCAAAACATTTTATTGATGTTTTTAATAAAACAAAAGTTGATGCTGCACTTGCTGCTTCAATATTTCATTATGATACTCTTCCGATTGAAAAATTGAAAAATGATTTAAGAAAAGCAAATATATTGGTTAGATAAAATTATCTATTAAGCTAACTAACCTGTCCTATTTAAAAATAAATTAAAATGATAAAAAATTCTTGTATGAGGATTTTAATTTTAGCTTTAATATTTCAAATTTTATTTATTGAAATTGCATCGGCCCAATTTCCAAAAGTGGATTTCTTTTCTCGTTTTAATGATAATTATTTAGATGAATACATAAAAGATGCGCTTGTTTATAATCATGATCTTAAGGCTGCAAATAAAAGGCTTGAACAATTTAGATATGAAATAAACTCTCAATTAGCAAAAGAACTTCCATCTGCTTCTGTTTCAGGGAATTATTTGGGGGCGCATTTTCCAAAAAATGATGTAAATTTTTTAATTGATAAAAATTCTTTTGTTTTACCTTTAAGAGCAAGTTATGAAGCTGATTTTCTTTTAAAGAACAGAGATAAAACTCGTTCGAAAGAAAAACTTTATAAAGCTCAAATTGCAAATCAAAAAGCAACTTATATTTCGCTTTTAACTGATGTTGCAAGTACTTATGTTAATATTTTATTGCTTGATTATTTGATTGAAAAACAAATTGATGTAATAAAAAATAAAAAATATAACTCTATTTCTAATGATTATAAATTTAGATATGGTGTATTAGATATTTTTGGTTTGAATTCATCAAAAGAGGATTATGAAAATCAAAAAATAATTTATGATAATTTAGTCAAAAGGCAAAATACAGCATTATATAATTTTTCCAGTTTGATAGGTCAAAGCGCTAATAATTATAAGGATATTAAAAGAGGAAAATTGGAAAAATTTGAGTACATTGACTCAATTCCTGAAATAATAAGTTCTGATTTAATTTATTCAAGACCTGATTTAATCGAGATAGAAAATAAATTAAAAAGCGCTAAAATTGATGTTACAGTTGCAAAAAAAGAGTTTTTTCCAAGTTTTAATATAACAGGTTTTTTGGCTTTTGATACTGCGGGCTTAGGAAACTTTTTTTCTTGGAATTCTTCTTTTGCTTATCTTTTGGCAGGTGCAACACAAGATATTTTTAAGGGCGGTGAAAAAATTGCCAATTTAAAAATTAAAAAAGCAAGATATTATGAGCTTGTTGAAAATTATAAGCAAGCTGACTTAAACGCTATTAAAGAAATAAATGATGCTCTTAATTTGATTAGACAAGATAAAAAAGCTGAAGAAATTTCAAAATATAAAGTTGAGCTTGAAAAAAGAAATTTTAATTCTTCAGAAAAGAAATATAAAAGAGGCACAATTTCAAAAATTGATTTTTTAAATGATAAAGCTTCGCTTTTGCAAAAAGAACAACTGCAAGCGAGTGCTAAAGCTGTTCGTTTAATTGATTACTTTACTTTATATAAGGCTGTTGGCGGTGAATTATGAAAAAAAAGTTAATTATTATAGCAAGTATTGTTTTGATTATAATTTTAGCGGTTTTGCTATTTTTATTTGTATTTAAAAAACCGGCTAAAGTAATTAAAACTTATGGCAATATTGAAATAAGACAAGTTGACATGTCTTTTCAGGTTGCAGGGATAATTAATAATGTCTTTTTTGAAGAGGGAGATTACGTTAAAAAAGGCGATTTATTAGCTACTCTTGATGATAGAGATTATAGGGCAAATTATAAAAAAGCTTATTTTGAAAAAAAATCTTCTTATTCTCAAATGCTTGAAGATAATTCAAAATATCAAAGAAACCATCCTTTGTGCTTTGATGGAACTTTGTCGAAACAAGATTGTACAACACTTTTTAATAATAAAGACATTTCAAAAGCTAAATATGGCTTAAGTAATGCTAATTTAGAATATCAAAAAAATCAGCTTTATTATACAAAACTTTATGCCTTGCAAGATGGAATTATAACCACAAGAGCACAAGAAAAAGGCGCTAGAGTGAACGCTAATCAAATTGTTTATGTTATGAGTCTAAATAAACCGGTGTGGATTAGAACATATATTAAAGAAACGGATTTGGGAAACATTAAATATGGCAAAAAGGCTTATGTGTATACAGACACTATTGACCCTAAAACAGGAGCTAAAAAGAAATATGAGGGATATATAGGTTATATTTCACCTGTTGCGGAATTTACTCCTAAAACAGTTCAAACTCAAGATTTAAGAGTGGATTTAATGTATAGAATAAGGGTTTATATAGATGAAGTCGATGAGTTTTTACGTCAAGGTATGCCTGTAACTGTTGAAATAGCACTTGATGAGGATTAGAGTTTGGATTGTGTTGAGATAAAAAATTTGACTAAAAGTTTTTCTAAAGGCAAAAATGCTCTCGATGATATTAATTTAAACCTTGAAGAGGGTCGAATTATTGCTATTTTAGGTGCTGATGGTTCAGGCAAAACAACTCTTTTAAGATTAATTGCAGGATTATTATGCTCCGATAGCGGTGAAATAATTACTCTTGGTTTTAACCCTCAAAAAGAAAAAGAAAAACTTGTATCTTTATATGGTTACATGCCTCAAAAGTTTGGTTTATATGAAGATTTAACCGTTATAGAAAATCTTGAATTATATGCACAACTAAAAAAATCTCAAAATAATTTTGACGAATTATTGAAATTTACCACTCTTGAGCCTTTTAAAAAGCGTCTAGCAAGGGATTTGTCAGGGGGAATGAAACAAAAATTAGCGCTTGCCTGTTGTCTTTTGGGTGAGCCTAAACTTCTGATTTTAGATGAACCATCTGTAGGTGTTGATCCTGTATCAAGACTTGAATTGTTGGAGCTTGTTAAAAGAATGATTAATAAGACAACAACCGTTATTTGGTCAAGTTCATATTTAGACGAATCTTATAACTTTGATTTATCGATTATTTTGGATAAGGGTAAGGTTATTTTTCAAGGAAATACAAAGACTCTTGGGGAAAATATAGAGGAGTTTGAAAAAAAGGTAATAGAACTTATGGGAGGCTATAATGAAAAAACATCCATAATAGCGAAAAATTATCATATTTCAGAGCATTCCAGAGAGTGTATTGTTATTGCTGATAATTTATCTAAACGATATGGTGATTTTTGGGCAGTTAAAAATAATACATTTTGTATTAAAAAAGGTGAAATTTTTGGGCTTTTAGGTCCTAATGGAGCAGGAAAATCAACAACTTTTAAAATGATGTGTGCCTTAATTAAACCCACAGGCGGCAAGGGCTATATTATGGGAATTGATGTTGAAAAAGAACCTACCAAAGCAAGAAGCTATCTTGGCTATATGGCGCAAAAATTCTCCTTATATTCAAGGTTGTCTGTTATGGATAATCTGGATTTTTTTTCAGGTGCTTACGGGCTATCAGGAAAAGAAAAAAAGAAAAGAATATCAATGATTTTAGAGATTTTTAATCTTGAACAATACAAAAACACAACAACAGATTTTCTGCCTTTAGGCTTTAAACAAAGACTATCATTGGGTTGCGCTATAATCCATGAACCGCCTGTTTTGTTTTTAGATGAACCTACTTCAGGGGTAGACGCTATTTCAAGAAGGGAATTTTGGACTCATATTAAAGCCTTATCAAGAATTGGCGTGAGCGTTTTGGTTACAACTCATTTTATGGATGAAGCAAGATTTTGCGATAATATCAGTTTGTTTTACAACGGGGAAATTATAGCTCTTGATAGTCCTCAAAATATTATTTTAGAAGCAAACGCAAGAGATATGCAAGAAGCATTTATTAAAATTATAAGGAAAGCAAAAGGATGAATATTTATTTTGCTTTGATTAAAAAAGAGTTTTATCAAATTATAAGAGATTTTTCTAGCATATTAATTGCTTTTGTTTTGCCCTTGATGATATTGGTTTTATATCGTTATGGGGTTAATCTTGATACGGTTAAAATTACCCTGGGAATTAAAAATGATGATATTAATCCTAAAATATCGACTTTAGTTAATTCTTTTAATCACAGCGATTATATTAAAACAAGATATTTTTATTCAAAAGATGAAATGTATAAAGAAATTCAAAATTCACGCCTTAAAGGGGCGGTAATTTTGCCTAATGATTTTACAAAAAATTTAATTAACAACAAAAAGGCAGATGTTTTAGTTGTTACAGACGGTTCTGAAGCAAATTTAGCCAATTTTGTTCAAAGCTATTGTATGTCTGTTTTAAATTTGTGGTTAATGGAAAACTCTGATTTTAAATTTCAAACAAGAAAACCTATAATAAACTCTGATATTCGTTTTTGGTATAACCAAGATATTAATTCTCACTTTTTTATTTTGCCGGGGTCTTTAGCGATTACTATGAATTTAATTGGAATGCTTTTGACTGCATTGGTTATTTCAAGAGAATGGGAAAGAGGAACAATAGAGAGTTTATATGCTACAAATATTACAAGAATGAATTTTGTTGTCGGAAAATATGTTCCTTATTTTATCTTGGGGATGTTATCTTTTATTTTTAACATATTTTTGTGTACTGTTATATTTCAAATTCCTTTTAGGGGGAATATTTTTGTTTTAATTTTAGTTGGCGGATTGTATTTATTTTGTTGTTTAGGGGTAGGATTAACCATAAGTTCATCATATAAAGAGCAATTTTCATCATCACAAATGGCGCTGTCTTTTGGTTTATTACCTGCCTTAATGTTATCAGGATTAATTTATCCAATATCATCTATGCCTAAATTTTTTCAATATTTAACTGCGATATTACCTCCTAGGTATTTTATTATTTTTATTCAAAGCGAATTTATGGCAGGAACTATTTGGAAAATTGTAGTTATTAATTCAATTTTTCTTGGGATTTTGGGTATTTTATTGTTTTTGCTTGTTTATCGAAATATTAATTTGAGGCTTGAAAAATGCAAGGAAGGTTAGTTAGAATAAAAGCATTAATAAAAAAAGAGTTTTTAGCTATTTTCAAAGACCCTAAAAATAGAGCTTTGATTATTTTCCCACCTATATTACAGCTTTTTGTTTTTGCCCAAGCAATTACTCTTGAAGTTAGAAATATTGATATATCTGTTATGGATTATTCTAATACATATTATTCAAGAGAATTGATTTCAAGATTTAGTGCTTCAAAATGGTTTAGAAAAATTTATTTTCCAAAAACAACAAAAGAATTTAGGGAAGATATTGACCTAAAAAAATCTCAATTAGGAATAATTATTCAAAATGATTTTGCAAAAGCAATTAATAAGCAGTCATCAACTGATGTGTTAGTAATTGCAGATGGCAGACAGACAAATTCCGCCAGTTTAGCATCAGGATATGCTAATTCAATAATTTCACAATACAATTCAGAGCTTGAAAAAAAGTTTAATATAGTATCGCCTTCCATTAATGTGGTTATTAGAAATTGGTTTAATCCAAATATTGAATATAAATGGTTTTTAACAGTCAGCATGATTGTAATGTTATCTTTGGTTTTAAGTTTGTTATTGTCAGCTTTATCTATTGCAAGAGAAAGGGAATTGGGAACTTTTAATCAACTTTTAGTAAGTCCTCTATCTTATGATGAGATTTTATTTTCAAAAACAGTGCCTCCTTTGATTACTGCTTTTATTTCATCAATTGTAATAACTCTAATTGTAGCATTTTTATTCAAAGTTCCTTTTATGGGTTCAATTATTCTTTATTTTTTTGCATCATTTATTTCTCTATTTTCAATAATTGGAGTGGGTTTATTTATTTCATCTTTAGCTTATACTCAACAACAAGCAATTTTGGGTGTTTTTGCTTTTCAAATGCCTGCTGTGTTGTTATCAGGTTTTGTTTCACCTGTTGAAGATATGCCTGTGTTTTTTCAATATATAAGCGCACTGAACCCAATAAGATACTATATGCTTATAATTAAAGGAATTTATTTTAAAAATATGGATGTAGGAACTGTATTTTTAAATTTAATTCCATTAATTTTAATTGCGATATTTTCTCTTTTGATTGCAAGATTTAGTTTTAAACATAAATTAGAATAAGAGTGATCAAATATGACCACTCTTAGCTTTGTTGTTTTGTTGTATTATTTGTTGTTTATATGCTTTCATTAAGTAAATTATAGCTTCCAAGAACCTCCAAAACTCCAATCACATTTTCGTATCCAAATTGGCTAACGATTTGATTATAATTTGCACCCTCATCAACTAAAGCCGTATAAATTGATTTTTGGGTTGATGTAAATTTTGAAGTAATTGTTTTAACTAATCCGCCATTATTTGCAACTTCAGTTCTAAGTTTAGTTATTAAAGATTGACCGCCTTCTTTTTGTAGTGCATCAGTGATTTTTGTTCCAATATTTTTAGGACTTAGGGTATTTTTTACTTGTTTACCAATTTGAGTTGCATTATTTTGGAGATTTGTCTTTAATTGAGACATATTATCAGCCACCAATTTAACTTCATCCGGTGAAAATGCTTCAAGTGCATCAAGATTTCTTTGTTGATTTAATTCATCTGCCGTCAAAGCCCCATTTTGATTTTTAACATCTTTTCTTAATTTATAAAGTCTTGCTCCTTCTGCTAATGTAGTTGCACTTGATTTTATCTTATTAAAATTATTAACTGTTGATGA
>CALURR010000077.1 GCA_944323195.1 Candidatus Gastranaerophilales bacterium | reverse complement strand
ATTGAAAGATAATAAGCTTTATTTTTTATTTTAAAAAAGCGTTTTAAAAGCTTTATATAAGATAAATACTATTATTGCGCCAATTTTAATCAGTCAATCTGCTTTTAAGCAGTTTGAGATTGACAGTATTATGCTTGAAAAGGATAATACTTCTAATTTGTCAAACCTTGGTGCAAACGCTGTTTTGGCTGTTTCTTTGGCGGTTTGTGAGGCTGCAAGCAAGGCAAGAGGGGGTGAGTTATTCCAATATTTGGGCGGAATTTATGCTCAAACTTTACCAATTCCATTTATAAATATTTTAAATGGCGGAGCACATGCTAATAATAAACTTGATTTTCAAGAGTTCATGATTGTTCCTTATGGGGTTGAAACTTTTTGCGAGGCAATAAGAATTTCTCTTGAAGTTTTTAATACTTTAAAAAATATTTTAAAAAAGAAAAATTTATCTACAAATGTTGGTGATGAAGGTGGTTTTGCACCTGAATTTAAAAGCAATAAAGAAGCTCTTGAAGTAATTTTGGATGCTATTTTTGAAGCTGGATATTCAACAGATAATATAAAAATTGCTCTTGATGTTGCAGCAAGTGAATTTTATAAGGATGGAAAATACAATTTTGAAAATAAATCATTATCAAGCGATGAAATGATTGATTATATAAAAAATCTTTGTGACGATTATCCGATTGTTTCTATTGAAGATGGTTTAGCTCAGGATGATTTTTTGTCTTGGATAAAATTAACCCAAATTTTAAATAAAAAAGTAATGCTTGTTGGAGATGACCTTTTTACAACTAATCCTGTGTTGTTGAAAAACGGAATTGAAAATAATGCTGCTAACTCAATTTTGATAAAATTAAATCAAATAGGCACTTTATCTCAAACCCTTCAATGTATAGATTTAGCGAAAAGAAATAATTATAGAACGATTATTTCTCATCGTTCAGGTGAAACTGAAAGTACATTTATTTCAGATTTAGCTGTTGGACTAAATTCGGGTTTTATTAAAACAGGTTCTCTATCTCGAGCTGAGCGAACAATGAAATATAATAGACTTTTGTATATCGAAAAATTGCTTAATGGCAGTGCTAAATATTTGGGAATGGAATATTTTAAGTAAGTTTAGAAACTAGCAATTTTATTTAGTTAGGTTACTTAGTTTTATTATGAAAATAAATAGTCTGGTAAATAGCAAAGCAGAATTTTGTAAATCATTAAAATCTAACATTGTTGTTCAAGCAATGTCGGAGAATGATGCTAAAATAATTTATGATTTAGATGTTCTTGCTAAATTAAACAAAATGAATTTACCAAAGATTAAATTTAAGGGTTTAGAAAATTTTGATAAGCCGACTCAAGCAGAAATTGAAAAAAGAAAAAAGGAGCTTGAGGAAATTAAAGACGGAAATGGAAATAAATTTTTTAATGATTTTTATTTGATTAATTATATATCTAAATTTAATTTTGATGAATATCAACTGGCTCTTGATTTTGCAAATATTAAAGATGCTGACGGCAAAACTATTTTTGACGCCTATGAAATAGCAATGATGATTGGTTTTGATTACAAAAAATGCACAAGAGCCTTTCAACTTTCAGAATTGAAGGACGATAAAGGGAACTGTATATTCAAAAGCGATGTATTTTATAAATTAATTGATTTAAAAAATGATTTTGTGTTTAGAGATATAGTGCAAACAGCTAAAAAATATGGTATAGGCAATAAAGTAACATCTGTAGGGTATCGTTATTTGCAAAATAATGCAGGTGTTTTAATGAAATTCATATCTGATGCAATTAGCCAAGAAACTGGAGCAAAAATAAAACTAGCTTGTATAATAAATCCGGATAAAACTTTAACAAAAGAAAGAACTGAAATCTATTCTGATGGAACCATTATAAATTGGCATTTAGGTGATAATAATTCATTTGTTGAAAATCCTGAATATATTAAAACTGGTAAAAAACTTATTCAAACCTTAAAATCTCAAATTGAAATTATTTATGATAAAAAAACAAAAGAGCCCACTGCAATTTTGGTTACCCAAAAATCAGATACTCTAGAAGGAGTTTATGAAAAAACTCTCTATACTTTATCTGATTATAGCGAAGAGTATGATGTTTTAGAAGCTATTAAAAATGGCACAATCAAAGGTGGTAAAAAACTTTCTTATGTTGAGAAAAACCCTGATGGTTCAATTTCGTATCATGAAAATATAAGCTCAAACGACTTAGCCATAAAAAGAGATTATACAAAAGGAATAAATGGAGTTGATTATAGTTATTCATTTGTAATTGCAGATGAAAATGGAGAAAAAATCCTTGATACATTTGTTTTTTTTGTTAAAAATTCACCTAATCAGACAATAACAATTTTAAATAGGAAAGTATATATTGCAAATTTTGATGATGAAACAAGGTCAATTAAAATAGCTGGTCCTGATGGAATTGAATTAATTGATATTGGTGAAATATCTCCTGACAACAATGATGCATGGAGTACTGTTAAAAATTTACCTGCAAATTTAATTCAAATATTAAAACATACATATTGGGATGTGCAAAAAAATAAAATAGACTCATATGTTTATTTACCTTTCTTTCCTAAAATTGTTTCAGAAAATGAAATAAGATATGTTTTGCCATTAAAATATGAGTCTGTTGAGATTCATCAAATATATGATGAAAAAAGTGATACAATTTTGTTGATTCAGGGCGGAGACGTATATGAATCTATAAAATACAATCCTCTTGACAATTCATTGAGTATTTCGGGTAAAACTGTTAAATTAAATGAAGATGTTACAAAAGAGCAACTTAAACACATTCCTTTGGTCTATTTGTCTCGTCTATTGGAAGATGATGTTGATGTAAGAAAAATCAGAGAGTATATTTCAAGAAGCACTAATGGTAATACTGCTTATTTGTCAACAGATGTTGTACTTTCCGAG
>CALURR010000076.1 GCA_944323195.1 Candidatus Gastranaerophilales bacterium | reverse complement strand
AATTGTCCCTAAAGTCGCAAGCTTCTTGTGTGCAACCGGATGTGTTGTCTTTTGGGTAAAAGTATAAAACAACCCTTTGACCCAAGAATTCGTCTAAGTCAAATAACTTTTCTTCACCCTTTGAATTAATTCCTGATAATTTCATTTTCACCACCTTTTTTTATTGAATATAACACAATGGTAAATAAAAACATTGCAGTTTAAGGTATGTTAGGTTTAATGAGACATTTGAGTTGTCGGATAATAGCCTTAATTAGCAAGTATGTTTGAATATTAGCGGTATTTTTTAAATTGACTGTAATTACTCAAATTGGTCTTTTGCTACTCTTTTTGTCTTTCAAAATCCAGCAAAAATTCAAATAAGTTGTCTGAGATTTAAGTACTTACAAGGTTATAGCGATTTAAATAAAGAATAAAAATGTCTCATTTAGAAAGTCTAAATTTAAGCTGGAACAAAGTTGGAAAGGCTTATTATATATAAATAGCAGTAATATTGGTTCTATAAGATATTACAAAAATGACTAAATTTTACTTCAAATTATATAATTATCAGTCTTCAATATTTCAATTTCACGATTTGCAATTTCTGCAACAGGGTGAAATATATAATTATTATTAATTAATTCAAGTAAAAAGTTTACAACTTATCTTCTTTCTTGACTACTTTTGCAAGTGTAATTTAAAAATGGGGCCAATTGAGAAAATATTTTCGCACAAGTATAAAATGTAAATTCTCCATTTTTTACCTTTTGTATAATATTTGTTTTTTATTTTTTCAATATTCCCCTTGCGTATTATTGTCAATAATTATATCAATTGAAACTTCTTATTTATGTATTAAGTAATCAATTGTAAAATATTTAAAAAATTTTTTAATTAATCTTTTGAAAAAACATCCATAATCGATAATTATAATCTTTTTTAATTACTTCAGGTAAATATAACGGTAAATCAATTAAATTATCCGTTTTTATAATCTGCCACCTTTTTCCAAATATTGTGTTATATTAGCATATTTTATTTTTGGTAAATGAATTTAGTTTTGTTTTATATAATTTTCTAATTCTTCAATTACTTCTTCATAAGAATAATCTTTCAACATATCAAGCGTTTGTTCAAAATCGATGTTATATATTTCAGAAATTTCAAGCGCTTTATCTTCAATGTTTTCTTTTGGGCTAATTTCTTCGTGTTCTTCTTGCGTGTTTTCTTCCATTTCTTCTTCTTCTTGGTATTCTTCTATTTCTTCATTATAATCATCAGTGGTATTTTCTTCTTGGTATTCTTCTATTTCTTCTTGGCGGTTATATGAATTTATATATTGCTCTGTTTGCGACATTTCAATAATATCATCTAGTGTATAAACGGTGTAATTTGGTTTATTATTGATATAATCGGCTGCCCCTTTTGTTATTCCTGATGAAGCAATTAATATTACTTCATCAGCCTGAAAATCATCCTTACAACCCCATAAAGCTCTTGCGTCATTTGGACCCACCGGGTTATTGTGGTGTTTGCATTGAACAATAGATCTAAAACCATCTTTTTCTAAGATGATATCAACCCCGCCATCTCCTGTTGCTCTTGTTACGGTGGCATTAAAGCCTTTTGATATAAAAATTTTTGCAACTTCTTGTTCAAATTGCCAGCCATCTAATGACCACCACCACTCTTGTTGTGCCCAACTGGTTTTATTTTTTGTAATTTCAAAACGAGAAAATTGTTGATATGGAGATTTTGTGAATAATCCGCTCCAATATATGCAATAAACAATAAAAGCAATCAATAAGGCTATCAAAAAGAAACTAAGAGAAATTGTTTGCCCGCTATATAAAAGATGAAGTACATACCAAAAACCGCCAAAAATTGGAGTTGATATGAAAAATTCCTTCCATAAACCTTTTTTATTTACTTCAATTAAAAATTTAACTGTCGCAACTATAGCTGATACAACCAATAAAATTAATTGAGTGTTTGCTTTGTCGTTTCTTGCCATTTTTTCCTCTTAATTCAATGTTAGAGTAAGTAGTATTGAGTCATCTTCTAAAACTTCTTCATTTTCCAATGAAAAAGTATTATTTTTTTCAACTTCTTGTTTAATATCTTCGCAAATAACTTCTTGGAGTTTTCGGCCTGTATTTTTTTCCATTAATTCCATTATTTCTTTAGGATCTTTTTCCATTTCAATTTTTATTGACATAATTTCTCCTTTTTTAAAAATCAATTTTTCTTTTGCCGTATTCAACCATTGGTTTTGTTGGGAATACAAGTCTTTTTGCGTCTTTTGAGGTCATAAATTGAGGGTTAAATAAACCTAAATCTTTTGCAAAATTTTCTAATTTATACCAAGTTTTTTCTTTTCTTAATTTAAAAAATTTATTTGCTTTGGCTGAATTAAACCCTTCAATTGATAAGATTTCTGCCATTGAACAGTTTTCAATGCATATATTTTTGGTTTTTATATTGCGCAAATCATTTATTTTATTTTTGCAATCAGTTTTTTCTTTTTCGCTGTTTGTAAGTTCAATAACTTTTTCATAATCGGCTATTGCTGAAGCAATATCATTAATATTTTCATAAGCCTGCGCTCTTAGTCTATAGTTTCTTGCTTGATTATGACATTGAATTCCTATTGTTAAATCGGCAATAGCTAAATCAAAAGCGCCAAGCTCTTTGTAACATTCGCCTCTTTTTAGGTGGATTTCATGGATAATTGAATCTTGGTTTTCTTTATCTTGATAGTAATCCAAGATGATATTAAAATCATCTAAAGCTTTTTGATAGTCTTTAAGATAGTAGAAAAATAAATTTGCTCTTTCTATGTAAAATTCAATGTTGTCTTCAAAATCATTGATAAATTGAGTATATTTTTCAATAGCGTCATTATATTTTTTCATTTTTTTATATAAATCAACGTAATTTTTTAAAATATTTATTCTTGTTTCTTTGTAATAGTGAAAATATTTTTCATAACACTCTATGACTTTTTCTATATCTGCGCCATTTTTAAAGCATTTATCAACACCTTTAAGATATTTGTCGGATTCATCATAATCTTTTATATCCATTAAATATAAATAATCATCAAGTGCTGAATTATAGTTTTTTATTTCTATAAATAAATCTATCCTATTGTTGCGATATAGAATTTCTTCGGAGTCTAATTCTATGGCTTTATTAAAATCTTCCAGAGCCAGCTTGTATTCTTTTCTGTCTTGATAGTTTAAAGCCCTGTTGTTGTAGGCTACTGCATTTTCGTTATCTAATTCTATTGCTTTATTGTAATATTCAAAAGCTTTATCATAGTTTTCCAGCTCATCATTACAATAGGCAATTTTAAAATAGACATAATCTTCAATATTTTCAGTTTTTTCAATGTATTTATTATAATATTCCAATGCTGAATTATATTCTTCTAATTTATAATAAGCGTCAGCATTGTTTAAATACGCTAAATTATTATCAGAGTTAAATTCAAGAGATTTTTCATAATATTCAACTGCCTTGGAATATTCTTTATCATCATAAGCATTATTGCCTTTTTTAAAATATTCATCAGCTTTATTTAGAGTGTTAACTATTATTTTTAATTTATTTATTTCTTCTTTATATTCATTTTCAATATTAGAATCGATTTCAATAGCTTCTTGATATGATTCAAGAGCTGAATTATACTTACCTTCTTCTGAATATTCTTCTGCTAATCCAACATAGACTCTTGCCATATATGTATAACCATCATCAAGAAGTTCATCAAGTTTCACAAGGGGAATTTGATGAGGACTGGTTATATCTGAAGATTCTTCTGTATAACCAAATGCTTCCAGTGCACCAATGTAATCTTTCTTTTTATAAAGACAATATGAAATATAAGGATAGATATTAATATCGTTATAGCTTGAATAATCGATATAATTACTAAAATTTTCCAGGGCATTATCGTAGTCTTTGCGCATAAAATACGCTCTTGCAATTTCAAGGAAAATATAGGTGCAACTAGAATTAATATCGAGGCATTTTTTGTAGCACTCAATAGCTTCTCTATATTTTTTTTCTTTAAATAATGAATTACCTTCTTTGTATAGTTCCGATATATCTTCCATTTTATTCCTATTTATAAATCAAATTTGCGTGCTAAGGTCTTAGTTGTTTTTTTGATTGGAAAAACTATTCTATTTGCTATTTTAATACTATCATAAGGTGACAAATTAAATTCTTCGATGAAATTATCAAGTTTATACCACATTTTGCCATTGTTTCTTTTTTCAATAAATTCATTTGATTTTGTTTCATTAAATCCGCTTAGGGTCGATATTTCTTCTTTTGAGCAAGTTTCTAAATTTATTTTAAAAGTTTCTTTTTTCTTGAAAATTTCACCATATTTTTCTTCTAGTTCATCAATTTGTTTTTGAAAATCTTTTTTATCAGGGTGTATTTCAAGAGCTTTTTTAAAGCAATTCATTGCTTTTTCAAAATTATCTTGCTTTAGATAAATTTTGCCTAATTCAAAATAGGCGTCTCCATATTCTGCATGGTATTTTATTGCTTTATTAAAATTATCAATAGCAGAATTGTAATCTTCAAGTTTAGAATAAATTAACCCAATATTATAATAACCATAGGCTCTATCGCTATCCCAACCAGAAAAATTAGGCAAATCCGAAATTTGTTCTTTTATTTCCCTAATTTCTTTTAAAAGTTCATTTTTATCTAACATAATTACTCCTAAAAATCAATAAATCTTCCGCCACGAGAGCGTTTTATATTGTCTTTATTTTTATCTGCTTCAGTTTCTTCAACGATAATATAATCGTTTCTGTCGCTTTGTTTAGTTGCAGCAACTGCTCTTTGATTTGCCCATTGCCTTATTGCCATTATGTTTTCTGCTTGAGTTGTGGAAAGTGGGACAGTATTTGCAATAACTTTAAATAAATCTTCTTCTTTTAAGGCTCTATCTTGTGAAAATGCCTCAAAAAGAGAAGATATAACAACTTGTTCAATCTCAGAACCCACAAGACCTTCTGTCGATTGAGCCAGACTGTTTAATAATTCATCACTAACGTTAAAATCTTTTGAAATACTATTTTTAAGACGTTTTGTCAGGTGAATTTTAAATATTTGTTTTCTTTCGTTGTGAGTTGGTAAATCAACAAAAAATATCTCATCAAAACGCCCTTTTCTTAACATTTCGGGGGGAATTTTGTCGATATTATTTGCTGTTGCAATTACAAAAACAGGTTCAGTTTTTTCTTGCAGCCAAGTTAAAAAAGTTCCAAAAACCCTTGAGGATGTTCCGCCATCCAGTTCGCCCCTTGATGAACCAAAACCTTTTTCAATTTCATCAACCCATAAGATAGATGGAGCAACAGCTTGAGCAGTTTTGATTGCTTTTCTCATGTTTTCTTCGGAACTTCCGATTATTCCTGAAAAAATTCTTCCAACATCCAGTCTTAATAAAGGCAAATTCCATAATGCACTGACTGCTTTTGCCGTTAAACTTTTTCCGCACCCCGGAACGCCTGTAATCAATATTCCTTTAGGAGCCGGCAGATTGTAGTCTTTTTGTGCTTTTCCCATCCAAGAATTATTTCTTTTTTTTAGCCAGTTTTTCATATTTTCAAGTCCGCCGACATCATCAATATTTAAATCAGACTTGATATATTCTAAGACTCCTGTTTTTTTAATTACTTGACATTTTTCATCAAGGATAATACCCAGTTCATCTATTGTTAATTTGCCGTTTGAAACAATTGCCCTTATAAAAGCGTTTTCAGCCTCTTGCAGGGTTAAACCTTGAGCAGCTTTACATATAATTTCTTTTTCATTTTCATCTAAATCAATTCTATCTTCATAATTAACAATTAAATTATTTAGAACTTTCAAAAGTTCATCAAGGCTGGGAAGATTAAAATCAACAATTGTAATATCTTTTTGTAAATCTTCAGGCAGTGCTAAACTTGGAGTAATTATCACAACATTTTTAGACGCTTCGTCGTTTTTTAGAGATATTGCAATATCACGAATTTTTCTAACAAAATTAAAATCAGGTCTTTGAGGGTTCAAAAGGTAGTGCACATCCTTTAGAATTAAAATTGCGTCATTAGTGTATGATTCAATAAAATCAAGAGCTTCAAGAGCAGTGTTCACGTTATCTTTATATCTTTCGCCATCTTCAATGATTTGTTTCAATCCTTCGGTTAAAGTCCAAGTGTAAACTTCGCGAGTGCGTTTAATTAAGTCTGAATTAGAGGCAATATTAGAAATTAAATCGACAACTCTATTTTCTTCCCAGCTTGGGATATAGATAAAAGGAAATCTTGCTCTAAAAAGATTTGCAATGTATTCTTCAATGCTTGTTTTTTTATTGTTCATTTTTGCCCCTTATATTTTTATTTTATTTTTGTCCCACATTCCATTTAAGATGATTTTATTATCTTTTGTTATTCTTATTTCTATTTTGTTTTTGAAATTTTTTATTATTTCTTCATTGTATTTTTCTGTGAAAAAATAATAATTTTGATTTGTTGAACCTAACCAAGGCCTTGAGTAATCAAGTTTATCCTTTTCAAATTTGCCATCAATAAGAATATCAATATATTTTACTAACGTTTGAAAATTTTTATTTTTTTTTAAATTTTTAAATTCATACCCTGTAAAAACCATCACAGTTAAACCCATTTGTTGCACAGTTTTTGAAATTTCAATTATAGCTTCAATTTGATCTAATGGTTCACCACCTAAAAAGGTTATGCCTTCAATTTTATCTTTATAAGAGGCAATTAATTCTATGATTTTTCTACAGTCATATTCAACACCTTTATTTTTGTCCCACATGTGTTTATTAGCACATTCTGGACATTTTATAGAACACCCTTGAGTCCAAATTGCAAACCTTGTGTTAGGTCCTTCCGTGTTTGTTATTGGAATATAAGAATTAATTTTAATTTTCGCCATATTGATAGTCGTTTTGGTAATTATAGACTTGTTGTTCTATTTCATTATATTCTTCTGTAAATTCAGAATTAGTGATGGTTGCTTTTGTTATATTTTCAATATTTTCCATTTGATTGGCACAAGATTTACCTTTTATTCCAATTGTTTCAGATACAATTTTTCCATCAGGATAAATTCTGATTTTAATTTGTTTAGCCATTCTTTCTCCTATTTAATTTATATGTAAATATTTTATTTTTTTTATTTTATCTTGGCAAGCGAATTTTAAAAAAATGTTTGCTATAACCATATTTATTTGCGATTTCCGGAAAATGTTGAGTATTTTTATCATTTTTCCCACAAACACCAATGCGCAATATTTTCTATAATATACGCTTGCGCATTTGTTCTTGTCTTGATTTAGAGTTTCTTCTGAACTTTTAAAATTATTCATAAGACACCATATGCGCGCTTTTTGAATATATGTAAATGCTTCATTAGGATTGATTTCAATTGTCTTGTTAAATTCATGGAGTGTCATTGTATAGTTTTTATCATATAAGCATTTGGTTCTAAAATAATAACTTGAGAATAATTCGACAAGGCTTCTTGAAAAATTTCTTTTTCTTGGTTTTGTTTTCCTGTTTTAAGAAAATCTTCAGCAGTTGTATTTGTAACTTCTTTCTTCAGGCAGTTTCAACACCTTTACCTATTCCTTTTTTATATTTTAACTATATATTATAATTGTGCCAGAATAGGACATACATTATTCTATTGTTTTTAGGACGTCATTTGATAGGTCTTTATAGGTATTTTTCAGACTTTTCGGTTCTGTAATTTGGCATTTATTTCCTCAAGCAAATAAATGCCGGTATATTTCTCTATCTCTACAAGCTCTAAAAGTTACCTCTACATCATCATTATCTAAAGCTTTCATTTTTTTGAGAAGGGTGAAAATTATAGTTCAATAAGCTATCTTTTGCTGATTTATCAAAAATTAGTTTGACATCTAGTGAATTTCCATCTTGATATATCCAAAAAAAGTTTGCAAGATAGTCTTTTAGGTTAAAATATTCGTCAGGTTCAAAATATTCATCAATTAAAATTGTGATATTTTTTATTTTAGAGAGTGTATAGTATTTATATTTTTTGTTTTCATCTTGAGTATTGTGGGCTAAAAGATTGGCATTAGAGTCATAAACAATTCCATAGGGTTTAACCTCAATATGGCTTAGCTCCCTTTTTGAACTTGGATAGTCAAATTCAATTTTTGTAAAAGCTAAAATTGCTTTTATATCGGTTTCTGAGGTTCGTTTTTTGAAATTATTTTTAGTTTATTAATTAGGTTGTTTATTGTTGCCATTGCGCTAGAATGCCCTTTATTTTGTAGAATATTTTGTATTCTTCAAGTTGAGCGTATTCTTCAGCTGAAATCACGGGTCTTGTCAATAGAGAATTTGGACGCAAAAACCATCTTTTCGTTTTGTCAAAAGAGCTTTTTGGGCCTTCTTTCAATATAAAAACCCTATCCATTACCGCTAATTTTTGAAGATACTACTGCTGTAGGTGCTTCTTCTTTTCCTTCTGCATGTTTACTCTCAATAAGGTTGCACGTAGCATTTTTACTACTCTGGTCATAATTCTCAATATCACACTTTAAAATTTCTAAATCTTCAATATTCAAAAATTCCTTGCAGGCTTTTATTGTCTTGTTTTTAAGCTGTTTTTGCTTTTGTATTTTTTGTTTGTAATCTTCTATGTCTTCTATTTCACCTGTATAATGAGCTAATGGGTGTGCTAAAGTAATTCTATCTGCTCGGCACAAAAATTTGCCTGACATCGTATAAACATTGATATAGCTTAAATCAAAAAGACTGTATTTTATTATTACTTTTTGTCTTATTCCGTACAAAGCATCATTAAAATACCAACTGTTTAAAA
>CALURR010000075.1 GCA_944323195.1 Candidatus Gastranaerophilales bacterium | reverse complement strand
TGTATTTCATAACCGTTACCGCAAGTTTTGCAACTTTCTCCTATAAAACAGTCATAACACTCTAAACATCCTTCCATATCTTTGCATACGTTATTTGCGCAACCCCAAGAGTATGCAGTATATCCGTTTTTGCACAATGTGCAACTTGTTTCATTGCAAGATAGACAATTTTCGCCAAATTTTGTTGTGCAATTATTAACGCAAGTTCCATTTGTTAAACTATATCCATCAGCACATTTTGTACATTGTGTCATATTGCACTCACTACAAGTTGAACCAAATTTTGAAGCGCAATCAACACTACATTTTCCATCTTTTAAGATGTAGCCTGTATCACATGATAGACAAGTTGACCCACTGCAAGTCAAACACCCGTCGCTAATTTTATCAGCGCAGCTTTGAGGCATGGATGAAACACAGCGCACCGAACGGGCGTACGTGCGATAGTAGTAAGTCTGACTCCAACCACCACTACCCAAGTGGTAATAGTAAGCATAGGAAGAACCATAAACAGTACCACTCCACACGTTGTTCGGGTAGCAATACCCAAAGCTCGACCCTGGGCAACTACCCGTATCGTTACACTGAGCTGAAGAGTAACCTGAAGTGTTGTCGCAAAGTTGTAGACCATTAACGCCTTTACCTTTAGAATTATTTGCCCAATTAGACATTTCATCTTCGGTAGCTAAGCGCCAAGTATAGCCTCCTGCTTTGAAATTCTTACAAATATAATCAGCAGCCCACCAATCACAAACGGTTCTGGTGCAACCACTGTAACCACCGCCATTATCATTATTACAAGAACTTGCTGTTGTACCTTTCCAACAGCATTTATTTGAACTTGAAGCATCGCAATTTTGACCGGTGCTTACTACATTAACCCCACTAGGAATAGTCAATTTATCCCCATCACCCATGTTTTTCTTTGTAATACATAAATCCCCAATTTGAATAAAATCATCTCCACCACACTCAAAATTGGTACAAGGATTAGATGAAGTAGGATTTTCTAAAACATACCCATCTTTACAAGCTGTGCATTTATTCTCATCGCAACTTGTACAATCAGGAAATTTATCAGAACACTTTTTACAACTTTCATCACTACTATCTAAATACTCTCCATCAGGACAAGTTAAACATTTATTATCATTACATTTATTACAATCAGCTCCATATTTATCAGAACACTTCTTACAACTACATGTCTTAGTATCTTTATATTCATCAACTCCACAAGACAATCCACTACACACTATACAAAAATCACTGGTACATAATGTACAATTAGAACTAAATTTATCGCATTCATTTGTAATATCACTAACAGAACCACCACCAGATCCAAATACACCAGATGAAAATTTCTTTGTAATCAATGGTGTAAAAGCAGCAGTTATACAAGAAATTACAATTAAGCTTATTAACAGCTCAATTAATGAGAATCCGTGTTTCAATATTCCTCCTTATATAATGTATAATATTATATTTTTTTACAAAATATATAGTATGCTATTAATAATATAATATAACACATTAAATTTCAAGAAAAAATATATATTACCATACTATTATTTTTTACTTTCTTATATTGCAAAATTATGTAGTATAAGGAGTGTATAATGAGTGATCTTAAAAAACTTTTAGGTAACAGGATTAAAACAATAAGAAAGGCTAGAAATTTAACCCAAGAACAGTTAGCCGAGTTTGTAAATATAGGGACACCCAATATTAGTTATATTGAAAATGGCAAGTTTGCTCCTTCGATTGATACATTGCAGAAAATCGCGCAAGCATTAAATGTTGAACCTTATGAGCTCTATAAATTTAACGACAATAAAACACCTGAACAAATGAAAGAGGAATTATTAAGCGCATTTAACGATGATGAAGATATGTTAAAGGTTTTTTACGAATTGTTTTTGGCTTTGAGGTTTACTTTTAATAAGTAAATTAAAATATTTCTTCAGATAAATATCTCATTCCTGTATCCGGCAAAATTACGACTATAGTTTTATTTTTGTATTTCTTTGCAGTTTTTATTGCTGCTGATAATGCTGCCCCTGAAGATATTCCTGCAAAAATCCCTTCTTCTTTTACGAGAAGCTTTGTATATTCAATTGCTTCATTATCGTTAATTGTTATAACTTCGTCTATTATTTTTTTGTCAAAGTTTTTTGGAATAAAATTGGCGCCTATACCTTGTATTTTATGTTGCGCGGCTATATTTTTTGTTATAACAGGAGATGATTCCGGTTCAAAACCGATAATTTTAATTTTAGGGTTTAGTTCTTTTAATTTTCTTGCACAGCCTGTAATTGTTCCTCCTGTTCCTATCCCTGCTACTAATATATCAATTTTCCCGTCTGTATCATTCCATATTTCTTGTGCTGTAGTTTTGTAGTGTACTTCAGGATTTGATGGATTGTCGAATTGTTGAGGAATGTATGAATTTTTAATTTCTTTTTCTAATTCAAGTGCTTTATCTATAGCGCCTTGCATACCTTTTTCTTTTGGGGTCAAAATTAAATCAGCGCCATATGCTTTTAAAATTGCTCGTCTTTCTTTGCTCATTGACTCGGGCATTGTAAGAATTAGTTTATATCCCAATGCTCTGCATACAAGTGCTAGCCCAATTCCTGTATTTCCGCTTGTTGGCTCAATTATAGTTGTTTTATTTGGTGTTATTAATTTTTTTTCTTGTGCATCTTTAATCATATTTAGTGCTGTTCTGTCTTTAATTGAGGCTGCAGGATTAAAAAATTCAACTTTAGCCAAGATTGTCGAAGTTGTATTATTTAATTTGTTAATTTTAATTAATGGTGTATTACCGATTAGATCTATAATTGAGTTATATATTTTCATTTTGTTTTCCTCTAAATTAATTATACTAAAAGTTATTAATTTTGTTTAGTTTGTTGTATAATTGTATTGATTAATTTAATCGGGATGTAGCGCAGTTTGGTAGCGCACCGTGTTCGGGTCGCGGGGGTCGCAAGTTCGAATCTTGTCATCCCGATTTATAACTAAAAAGACCGCCTTGTTAGCGGTCTTTTTTAATATGTTTATTTATAATTATTTCAAGTCAGAAACAATTCTGCCTGTAACTGTTGATTTTTTAGAACCAGCAGTAGCTCCATCTATACCGATGTAGATGTAATATCTGTCACCTGTTAATGAGCTCAATGAAGTTGAAGCATCTAATGTTGATGAGATTTGAGGTTCAATTTTGTTTGGTCCGTTAGTTAAACCGTTAACGTCAACAACAACGATAACACATGCTTTTGCTTGCGCATCAGCATCTGCACCAGCTGAATTGATTTCAAGTTTTGTAGAGCAAGTGCCGCTTCCAGCTGGTTTTGTAACCAAATATGAAATGTTATCATCAGTTGTAATCCATGGTGAAATATCACCAATTGTTCCAGCATTAAGTGTTTCACCTGTATCGTCGCCTTCTGCAGGAGTTTCAGCTTGATCGCTTGAAGTTGCAACGCTAAATTGGATTGCAGATTTAAATTGTGAAGCTGTATAAGTTGGTTCTGCGTCTGATATTGATGCAGGTGCAGCAGCGTAATCTTTAATTGCTAGGTTTTGGTTTAATGATTGGAACATTTTACCTACGCCAGTTTTGTCTGGTGTAGAAGGTAGTTGACCTGCAATTCTTTCCATTGCTGTCAAGTTAACAACTGCATTATATGCTTTTTTGTAAGCAGTTTTCCATTGTGACTCTGTAACACCTTTCATTAATGATGGGATTGTCATTGTTGCAATGGCACCGATAACCATTAATACAATCAAGATTTCTGCTAATGTAAAACCCTTTTTAAGTCTCATAGTAATACTTCCTTTGTAAACTAATAAATTTCTATCTTGTTTCAATTATATTGTGTGTTTTGTCTCTTGTCAATTAAAAATAATATTTTTGTACTAATTAGACGTTTTTATAATTTTTAATCGTGAATTTTTGATTTTTTTCATTTTTTTTAATTTGTGTATTTCGTATATTCTGCCAACAAGTGATTTTGTCGCGTCTGATTGCGGCTTAATTGATATATATTTTTTGTAAAACCTTATTGCTTTTGTGTATTTTTCCAGTTTATCAAAACAAATGCCCAATCCAAGATATGCTCTATAATATTCAGAGTTAATTTTAAGGATTTTTTTAAAAAGTATTATTGCATCTGCGTAATTTTGATTTTCTATGTGCATACTTGCCAAATTAGTCATTGCAGGAATGTAATTTGGGTATTTTTCGATTATTGTATTATAGACAAGTTCAGCCATGTCTTCTTCGCCGGATAATTCATGGGTAAGCGCAAGTTTTATTTGTGCATTTTTGTTATTTGGTTCTAGTTTGATTGTTCTTATGAAATTTTTTTTTGCATTACAATTATCTGCACTAAGAAGATAATTAAGGCCAAGTTCATAATATATCTCAGAATCAAATCCGTATACATTTCTTGCGTTTTTTAGGTGCCTGATTGCTTTATCATATTCTTTTAGATTTTTATATGCTTTTGATGCACCCTTGTATGCGTATATATTTTTTTTGTCTATCATTAGGGAGATTAAATATTCCTTTACAGCTTTTCTGTATTCATTTTTAAGCATAAAAGAATCGCCAAGAGCACAAAAAAAGTTTTTATCTTTTTTTGCTGGATTTGTTATATATTGGCTTTTTTTAAAATCTTTTGTCTTGTCGTTTGTATAAGTAAAGCTCAAAATAACCTCCGTCATATTTTAGTTTAGTAGCTATTTTGAAAAAACAGATTAATCAAAAGATGAATTTTATTTTTGACCTATAGGTTTATTTTTTTTATAATCAGAATTACAAAATATTTTTAAGGGGAAACATGGAAGAATTTTTAACTTTAGAATTTGCTCAACTTAAGCCTGAGTATGTAAAAATTATTGTATTTATTTTGTCTTTAATTAAGTGTACTTTTTTATTGGCAATCAGTGTTAAGTTATTAAGAGTAATTTCTAATAAGTTGGTAAATAAAATTAAGGTTAAAATCGATTCAACAGAAAGAGTTCAACAATTAATTACTCTAAAGGTCATAATTGTCCATGCTCTTGAAGTATTTATTGTAGGTGTTTATTTAATAAGTATTTTGTTTTTAATAGGAATTGATGTTCGTCCATTGCTTGCAACTGCCGGTGTTTTGGGTGTTGCTATAGGTTTTGGTTCTAAAAAATTAGTTGAAGATGTTATAAGCGGCATTATTATTCTTCTAGAGGGACAAATAAGAGTCGGCGATTATGTTGAAATTGGCGATATGAAAGGTGTTGTTGAAAAGATTACATTACCGTTAATTACTGTTAGAACAATTGATACTGGTGCTTTGTGTTTTATTAGATGTGGTTATGTTGATACGATTGTAAATCATACCATGCATTATTCATATTCATTTTTTTCTTTTGATGTTGCGTATGAAACTAATATTGACCATGCGATAAATGTTATTAAAAAAAGTTTTAACATTTTGTTGGATAATGAGGAATATAAAAAAATTATTTTGTCTGATATAGAAATTTTTGGTTTGGACGAATTTAAAGATAGTTCATTGTCTATAAAATGCAGAGTAAAAACTCAACCAAAAGGACAATGGATTATTAGAAGAGCATTTAATAAAATAATTAAAGAACAATTTGAAATCGAAAATATTGAAATACCATTTAATCAGTTGGTTGTAACAAATAAGGCTTAATTTATGAATAAAAAAATATTGGTGGTTTTAATTATTTTATTTTGTGGTTTAATGGGTTGTGTGCTTTCTGGTTGTCAGAGCGGATCCATACAATTCTATCGTGAAAGCAAAGTTCAGAAGGTTATGAAAGATGTTTTGCCACAGCAGAAAAAAGACGAAGTAATAAGATCATCAGGAATAGTAATTTATAAAGACAATACATCAAATAATAATTATAAAAATGGGAGTAGTGAGATTCGGTTTGGTCCGAAAGATATAAATTTCGATTTACCTATTAAAATGAAGTAATTAACAGCAAAAGAAAGGAATATTTTATGTTATCTAAGCACGGAAGTCTTGAAAGTGCGATATTAAGCACCCTTTGGGATCTAGAAAAAGACGGAATTATGACTAATACCGTTAAAGATGTTTATGATATTCTGGCAAAAAATAACACCGAAAAAAGAGCATACACAACAATTAAAACTGTTATGGACAGATTGTTTGAAAAAAACGTGTTATTAAGATATAAGCAAGGTAAAAAGTTTTTCTATAGAACAGCTTTTTCTAACGATGAAGTTGTTATAAATTCATTGCAAGAAATTGCTAATAGATATTGTAACGGAAGTTTATCTCAAGTTTCAAAAATTTTAAATACAATTGATAATGACCGCTTGGTTAGTGTATAGTATTTAAATGGAGAGTGAAAAACTTAAAATTTATCAAGATAGACTTTTAGTATCTGATTTAATTAATGAGGTCTTGTGTAATAAAAAAACTGTTCAGCAGGCACTTTTGTCTTTTCCGGATGATTCTGTTGATGTAAGCATTAAATGTGCTTTTGATGCTTTAGTTTATAGGGAAGCTGATGAAGATTTGAGAAAAAAGATTAAGGACTATGCGCTGGTGCAGGATGATTTTTTGGCTGAAATTTCTCAAATCTTAAAAGAAAATCACAGTTTGCCCAAGAATATCATTGAAAGATATTTGAAGTATAATCAGGATGATTTAATTTCCAAAAAAGAAAATAATTTTAAAACTGTTTTAAAAAAAATAAAAAGAATGATAAACTTTTAAATATGTTAGATAATAATAAAATAAAAAATAAATTTGTTCATTATACCGTCATGAAAAACGAGGTTGTTGACAGTCTGAATTGTTATAATTCTGATAAAATTTTTGTAGACTGCACACTTGGAGGCGGAGGTCATAGCGAAGAAATTTTGAAAAGAATTTCTCCAAAAGGCAAATTAATTTCTTTTGATGTGGATAATGATGCGATAGAATTTGCAACCGAAAGATTAAAAAAATATGACAATTTAACTATAATCAATGCAAGTTATACTGAAATAGCAGAACAATTAAACCGCCTTGGAATAGAGAAAATTAACGGCGGAATTATTTTTGATTTGGGTGCATCATATCATCAATTAACATGTGCTGAGCGTGGTTTTAGTTTTATGAAAGATGCGCCATTGGATATGCGTTTTAATCAAAATCAAGATTTTAGCGCATATGATGTTGTGAATAAGTATAGCGAAAAAGATCTTGTTGAAATTTTTTCTTGCTATGGTGAAGAGCGTTTTTCTAAGCGCATTGCACATGCAATTGTGCAAAATCGACCTATAAAAACAACATTAGAACTTTCAGAATTGATTATTAACTCTACTCCTAGAATCAAAACTAAAATTCATCCTGCAACAAGAGTGTTTCAGGCATTAAGAATTGAAGTTAATCATGAATTGTTAAATTTTGAAAATACATTGTTAAAAGTTATCAATTTATGTGATGTTGGTGCTATAATAAGTTTGTTAACTTTCCATTCTTTGGAAGATCGACTAGCGAAACGAACTTTGAAATTATATTCTTCTTGCAGATGCGATAAATTTGCTCCTGTGTGCACGTGCGGAGGGAAATTATTGGAATTAGTAAATAAAAAACCCATAACAGCAAGCGCCGAAGAATTGAAAATTAATCCTCCATCAAGGAGTGCAAAGCTCAGAGTGGCTATGCGAGTGTAGTGAGGTTATTTTGAATTTAAGTACAAACAAAAATAAATATAGGCATTCAAAAAATAAAACAAATAAAAAGCAGACTGTTCAGCGACAAAATAGACCTACTTTCAATAACGCTGATGTTTCTGCTCAAAATCCAATTGATAATAATAATCAGATTATTAGCGGGTATTTTTTGGATGAAAAGCCATATAAAGAAATGATTATTCAACGTGTGAACAATTTTTTATATGTAGTTTTGGGTATTTTAGTTTTGTTTTGCCTTGTTTGTTATTATTTTGTTTCTTGTAAAGAAGTTCAGCTTAACCAAATTTCAAGGGCAACGCTTGAATTGAATTATGAAAATGAAGAGCTTCAAAATAAGGTAGATTCCTTACAGTCGTATTACAATATCGATAAAGCCGTTTCTAAGACAAATCTTTTGGAAAGGGCAAAGCATGTTGTTGAAGTTGATGCGATTGATTTGCCAAATTTGAATTTTAATAAAACAAATAAAAAGAAACATTCTTTAGTTGTTAGTTATTAGTATCGGGTGAGAAGTTGAAGGAAAAAAATAATAACAAATCTGATAGACGCATTGGTTGCTTGCAATCATTTATTTATATAACATGCGTTGGTCTTGTTTTATATTTGTTTTTGTTGCAGGTTTGCGATATTAGGCATTGCAAGCAAAAAGCCAAATCTCAAAGAACTTCTAAAATGTATGTATTAAGAGGCGAAATTGTTGACAGATACGGTTTTAAACTTGCTGCAGATAAAACAACGTTTGTTTTGTATGCTCACCCCAATTATTATGATTATCCCCCTGAAAAGTTGGCTGAAATTTTGGCGCCATATTTAAAGATGCCTGTTTCAGAATTGACAAAGAAATTATCTCAAACAAATAAAAAAATTATAACTGTCAAAAAAGATCTTGACCGAAAGACTGTTCAAGAAATTAAAAAGAAGGGGCTTAGAGAACTTTCTTATGAAGTAAAAAATAAAAGAGTTTATCCTCAAGGCACTCTTGCTTCTCATGTGCTTGGTTTTTATAATCCAAATGCCGATACAGCAGGAGGTGTTGAATATAAAGCAAAAGATTATTTGGAATATGTTGACAAAACTATTACTTATGAAAAGTCTCCTAATGGAGATATTATATACAATATTAGTGTTGACCCTGCTGATGTTTCAGCTCCGGTTAAAGGCAAAACCCTAACTTTAACAATTGATAGTGCTGTTCAGCATGTTTGCGAAAAATATTTATTAAAGGCTATACAAAAGTTCCATGCTCCACGTGCTGCTGCTATTGTTATGGAGCCTTCTTCAGGCGAAATTTTGGCGCTTGCTGTTGCACCAAATTATGATCCAAATCAATACAGTAAATATACAATGCAAGAGATGAAAAACTGGGCAATAACGGATGTTTATCCTCCGGGGTCAACATTTAAGATTATCACTGTTGCTTGTGGATTTATGAATAAAAAAATTAATAAATATACAAAAATAAATGATACAGGTAAAATGAAAATCGGCTGGTGGGATGTCGTAAATTACGATTATAAAACTAAAGGTGCCCCCGGTATGATTGATTTAGTATATTTATTTGAGCACTCATCAAATATTGGTTCAATAAAAATCTCTCAAATGATGACTGATAAGGAATTTTATGATAGTTTGAAGTTGTTTAATTTTGGTGAGAAGACAGGAATTGATTTACCTGGTGAGTCTGTGGGAATTTTACCAGTTCCTAAGTATTGGGATGTTGCTACCCATGGTGCCATGGGCTATGGGTATGGTGCTTCAGTAACTGCAATCCAAATGATTAGTGCTGTTAGTGCAATTGCAAATGGAGGTGTATGGATTACTCCGCATGTTATTAAATATTCTTCTGAAGAGGCAGAAACTAAAATTGTAAAAAGAAGAATTTTGGAAGAACAAGATGCAAAAGACATAACTGAATTGTTGATGAAATCTGTTGAAAACGGCAGAAATCCTGCCAAGCTTGATGATTATTATATAGCAGCCAAAACAGGTACATCCAGAAAACCCAATACAAATGGTACAGGTTATTCAAATAAGCTTTATGCATCTATGATAGGATTTTTCCCTGCAACAAATCCAAAAGTTGCACTTTATGTTGTTGTTGATTCTCCTTCCGGAGAGGGAATTTGGGGGTCAACTGTTGCTGCACCTGTATTCAAGGAAATTTCAACTGAAATTGTTAGAATATTAAATCTAACTCCTGATAAAAACACCAAAAAATAATCTTTTTGATAAAATATAAATATACTAATTGAGGTAAAATAAGTTATGGATTTAAGTAATATTGTAAAAAACATTAAGGTTAAGGAAGTTTTAAATTTTAAAGATGTAGATATTAAAGGTATTTCATATAATTCCAATACGATTAACTCACATGAAATATTTGTTTGCTTAAAGGGCGAACATGTTGATGGACATAATTTTGCACAAAATGCGTTTGAGAAAGGCGCTGTTGCTCTAATGTGTGAAAGACCTCTAAATATAGAAATACCACAGTTAATTGTTGAATCTACTCAAGAAAGCATTGCAGATTTAGCTGCTGTTTTTTATCATAATCCTTCTTATGAATTAAACTTGATGGGTGTTACAGGTACCAACGGTAAAACAACAGTTGCCCATTTAGTACAAAAAATATTTGAACAAGATAGAAAAAAATGTGCTTTAATAGGTACTCTTGGTTATAAGTTTTCTTCAAAAGATGATTACCTTGAAGCAAAACATACAACTCCTCAGGCGCCTCAAATGCAAGAAACTTTGCAAAAGATATTAAAAGCTGATGTATTAAATGTTATTACTGAGGTATCAAGTCATGCGCTTGAACAATACAGAGTTAAAAACTGCAATTTTTCAACTGCAATTTTTACAAATTTAACACAAGACCATCTTGATTATCATATAACAATGGACAATTATTTTAACGCAAAAGCAAAGTTATTTAAGGGCTTAAAAAAGGGTAATAATGCTATTGTTAATAATGATGATAAATATTCAAAACGATTAATCGATGTTATAGATAAAGAAGTTAATATAATTACTTACGGTGTTAAGAATAAATCTGATTTAATGGCAAAAAATGTTGAATTTATGCATGATGGTGTAGCTTTTGATTGCTGTTATCAAGATAAAACTATGCCATTTAAATTGCATCTAAATGGCATGTTTAGTGTTTATAATTCACTTGCTGCTATAGGAGTTGGTCTAGCTAATGGAATTAAGTTGGAAATAATAAAAGAAGCGCTCGAAGATACCAGAAGTGTTGCAGGGCGTTTTGAGATTGTAAGAACTAATCCGATGGTTATTGTTGATTATGCACATACGCCTGATGGTTTAGAAAATATATTAAGAGCAGCGAGAGAATTAACTCCTAAAAATGCAAATTTAATATGTATGTTTGGTTGCGGCGGCAACAGAGATTGTACAAAACGACCCAAAATGGGCAAAATTGCTCAACAATTGTGTGATAAAATTATAATTACTTCTGATAATCCTCGTCAAGAAGATCCACAGCAAATTATCACAGACATTTTGTCCGGTTTAAGTTTGATTAATCCTAAGACTGTTTTTGTAGAGGCTGACAGACATCTTGCAATAAAACTTTTAAAAGATATTTCTTGCGAAAATGATGTTTTAGTTTTGGCTGGAAAAGGTCATGAAGATTATCAAATTCTTGCCGACAAAACAATTCATTTTGACGATAGAGAAGAAGTTGTTAAAGTTTTTGGGAAAAATGAATAAAAAAAATGTTTGAACTTGGTCAAACATTTATAAACACGAGGATATCAAGAGAGAGAGTAAAATACTTTTTTTATTATCCTCAATATATTTAATTTTTAGCGTCGCTATCTTCTATTTAAGTTCCTTATTCTTTATATTTTAATAAAGAAAAATTAGGGCTAAAAATTGACTTTTTTGTTTATATTTGTTTAATAAAACTTAATATATCTTAAAGACTTATTTGTTGCTATGTTCTGAGTAATACCTTTTTGTAAAACAAGATTTTGACATAATTATAGCTGTTTTTGTTTTGGCCAACCCGGCCAATGAACTTTCTTTTAGGCTTGGAGACATGAGAGCTCCTGTTTGTTCCATAGCGTCTATTACGTCATCTGTTGGAATTACCGATTCAATTCCTGCCAAGGCAAGCTCTACTGCAGTCATTGCATGTATTGCCATAAAAGGATTTCTTTTTATACATGGAACTTCAACAAAGCCTCTTACAGGGTCGCAGGTTAATCCCAGTATGTTTTTTATGCATAGTGCAATTGAGTTTAAAATTGCATTTATATTGCCGCCAAGTAAATATGCTGCAGCTCCAGCTGCCATTGCTGAAGCTGTTCCACATTCTGCTTGACAACCGGCAATTGCACCTGATGGTTTGACTTTAAATGATATAATTTTGCCTATTAATCCTGCAATGATTAATGCATTTATTTGTTTTTCGTCATCAATTTCGAGTTCTTCAAAAAGCGAAATTAATACCGACGGCACTATTCCACATGCTCCTGCTGTTGGACAGGCAACAATTTTTCCCATTCTTGCATTTTCTTCTGATGTTGCAAGTGCATACGTTAATATTTTTTCAAATAGTTTTGAAAAAACAGATGGTGCTTTTTGATAATTTTTAACAAGTTTAATGCAGTCTTGCCCACCCATTTTACCATTTGTGATTTGCAAGTTATTAAGACCGTTTTTAATTGCTTCTTTCATTGCGTCAAGCGTTTTTTTGATTAATTTTCTAAAATCTTCTTTTGGCAAACATAAATTTTGACATTCAATTTCTTGGGCAATTTCATATATTTCTTTATTTTCTTTTTTTAATATATTTTTTAGTTCTTCGAAAGTGTTTATTTGCATATATTACCTGCTATAGTTTGTGTATGTATCTTAGAAGTTTGGGATTTATTTCTTCTCTTATTTCTATGAGTGCATTATCACTTATATCTGAATCAAGACAAATGCAGCATGTTGCATTTTGCCCTTTTGCTTTTCTTTCACAGTTGATTGTTGCAATATTAATATTATATTTTTGAATTATGCTTGTAATTTTTGAAATATAGCCAATTGTGTCTTCTATTATGAGAATTATTGAGTTGAACTTGCCATTTATTTTTACATCAAAATCGTTTATTTTGGTAATTAAAATCTCTCCGCCTCCAATGCTTTGTGCTGTGATTTTCATTTCAATCTCGCCTACAAAGTTTATATCTACAGCGTTTGGATGATATGCAAAATTTTCCTCATATTCAAATCTGTATTTAATTTTGCTTGCTTCCAGACTATTGAAAATATCTTTAATGATTGTGTCGTCAACTTTAAAGCCAAGCAGTCCTGCCAAAATTCCCTTATCGCTGCCATGACCTATGCCTGTTTGGGCATACGAGTTATAAAGTGTTATTTTGACGTTTTTTATTTTTGCGCCATATATATTTCTGGCTAATAGCCCTATTTTAACTGCACCAGCAGTATGAGAGCTAGATGGACCTACCATTATCGGCGAGATTATGTCTAATATTGATGTTTCATTCATTTTTCTATACTATTATATTTTTTTTATAATTTAATATTTTTTTATATATTTTTAATATCTAATAAAAAAATTTTACGGTATATTATCATTATGAAATCTATTTTAATTGTTATTCCTACATATAATGAAGCTCTAAATATTGGAAATTTGATTGATATAGTTCAAGATGAATTAAAAGGAAATGATTTTTCAATTTTGGTTGTGGATGATAATTCTCAAGACGAAACACGTGATATAGTTAAGCGCAAACTGTTGTTATATAAAAACATATTTTTGCTATATCGTGAACAAAAACTTGGGCTTGCCAGTGCTTATATTGATGGTTTTAAATATGGACTGGCAAATAATTATGATTATATAATTCAAATGGATGCTGACTTTTCTCACAATCCAAAATATTTATCAACAATCATAGATAAACTTTCTAAATATGATGTTGTTATTGGCTCTAGAAACATCAAGCATGGCAGAGCTTCAGGTTGGTCTTTTTTTAGAAACTTAATATCTAAAGGCGGTTCAATATATTCTAAAATTATTTTATCTTGCCCTATAAATGATTTGACCGGCGGGTTTAATGGTTGGAGAAGTGAAATATTGAAAAATATTGGTCTTGATGAAATAATATCAAAAGGTTATTGTTTTCAAATTGAAATGAAATATCGTGCATATAAAAACAATGCAAATATAGCTGAATTTCCAATAATATTTGAAAATAGGAAATTTGGAAAATCAAAAATGAGCAAAAGAATATTTCTTGAGGCTTTAATCAATGTTGTTAAACTTAAAATTAATTTAAAATAATTAACCTTGGCAATGCCAAGGTTAAGAAGTTTTATGATAATTTTTTTATTGTTTCTTTGATTAAATTAATTTCTGAGTTTAATTCATTTTTTCTTAGTTGCGTTTTTTCTACAACATCTTTTGGAGCACTATTGATAAATTTGTCATTATTTAATCTTGCTTCAATTGATTTTAATTCATTTTCAAGTTTGTCAATTTTCTTTTGTTGACGATTTATTTCTTGTTTTAAATCAATTAAATCTTCCAGAGGAATTGTAATTTTAGTGTCCCCAACTGTACAATAAGCGCTTTTTGAAGTTTTAGATTCTTTTTCAAATTTAATTGAATTAACTTTTGCCATTCTTTTTAAGTATGGAATAATTTGAGAATATAATTCTTCGTTGTTATCAATAATAATATCTATAGTTGAACCAAGAGGAATATTAAATTCTGCTCTTAGATTTCTTAAAGCCTTGATTGTTTCAAAAACTGTTTCCATTTTTTTGGCATCTGGGCTAAAGTTTAATTTTTCGTCGTATTTTGGATATTTTGCAAACAAGATGCCTTTGGTTTCTTTTTTGATTGGCATTTTTTGCCAAATTGCCTCTGTAATATGTGGCATAATAGGATGAAGCAATTTTAAGAAATTATCAAGAACATATACTAGAACATTTTCATTTTTTTCGATTTTTGATAATTCAACATACCAATCACAATATTTGTTCCAGAAAAATTCATATAAAATAGAAGCAACTTCGCCTATTCTATAGTTTTCCAGATTTTCATTAACTAATTTATTAACTTCATTTAGTTCGTTTAATATCCATTTATCTGAAATTGAAAGATTATTTAAATCAAGATTTAATTCATCAGCCGATTTTGTTAAATTCATTAAAACAAATCTTGAAGCGTTCCAAATTTTGTTTGAGAAATTTCTGCCAAATTCAAACTTTTCATCGCTGATTTTAATGTCTTGTCCGCCATATGTGCATAAATATGTCAGAGTAAATCTAAGGGCATCGCAACCGTATTTTTCTATTAAATCAACCGGATCAATTGTGTTGCCTTTTGATTTTGACATTTTTTGCCCATGCTCATCACGAATTAAACCATGGATGTATACTGTTGAAAATGGCGGTTGTTTTGTAAATTCTAGACCCATTGTTATCATTCTTGCTACCCAGAAGAAAATAATATCAAAACCTGTTACAAGCGTATTTGTGGGGTAGAATTTTTTGAAGTCTTCACTATTTGTATCCGGCCAGCCCATAGTCTCAAATGGCCATAAACCTGACGAAAACCAAGTATCTAATACGTCTGTTTCTTGAGTGTAATTATTTGGATCAGGATTTTCCGGCGCAACCACCATTTCACCTGTTTGGTTGTGGTAATAAGCAGGTATTTGATGACCCCACCATAATTGTCTTGAAATACACCAATCGCGTATATTTTCCATCCACATTAAATAATTTTTTTCCCATCTTTTTGGGATGAATTTTATAGCACCTGATTTAACAGCTTCTATAGCCGGTTTAGCCAAAGGCTCCATTCTGACAAACCACTGTCTTGAAAGCAATGGTTCAATAGTTGTATTACATCTTTGACATTTACCAACATTATGAACATGTTCAGAGATTTTTACCAATACTTGATTTTCTTCAAGCATTTTAACGGTTTTTTCTCTTGCTTCTTCCCTTGTTAATCCTTGTAATTGAGGTGGCACATATTCATTTCTCATTATGCAACCTTTTTCATCAATTACTTTAATTTGCGGTAAGTTATGACGCATTCCTACTTCAAAGTCATTTGGATCATGTGCAGGTGTAATTTTAAGAGCACCTGTTCCGAATGATTTATCTACATATTCATCTGCTATAATTGGAATAACCCTGCCTGTTAGTGGCATTACACAAGATTTTCCAATTAAATCTTTATATTTATAATCATTTGGATTTACCGCAATTGCAACATCGCCAAACATTG
The DNA here is from genome assembly GCA_944323195.1 of Candidatus Gastranaerophilales bacterium. Lineage (GTDB taxonomy): Bacteria > Cyanobacteriota > Vampirovibrionia > Gastranaerophilales > Gastranaerophilaceae > RUG14156. The sequence continues at coordinate 42,655 of CALURR010000075.1, read as the reverse complement.
TTTCAGGGCGTGTTGTAGCGATAACTATTGCACCCATTTCGTCTTTTAGCGCATAAGATATTTCCCATAGATGTCCGGGTTCTGTTTCATAGTTTGTTTCAACGTCTGAAATTGCACTTTGACATCTTGGACACCAGTTTACAATATAGTTTCCTTTGTATATTAAACCTTTATTATATAAATCAACAAAAACTTTTTTTACTGCATTTGAACAACCTTCATCTAAAGTAAATCTTTTTCTGGAAAGGTCAAAACTTGCGCCAAGCAGCTTAAATTGTTCTAAAATTCTGTTTTTATGTTCATTTGCCCAATCCCAAGTTATTTTAAGAAATTCTTCTCTTCCTAAGTCATGGCGAGATTTACCTTCTTTTGCCAGATTTTTTTCAATAACATTTTGGGTAGCAATTCCGGCGTGGTCACATCCCGGCATCCATAAAACTTCTTTTTGAAGCATTCTATTATATCTTACAAGAATGTCTTGCAATGTTCCGTCTAGCGCATGACCCATATGCAGAACGCCGGTAACGTTAGGAGGAGGAATGACTATTGAATAGGGCTCTTTTTGTGATTTTGAATCTGCTTTAAAAAATTCATTATCTTCCCAGAATTTATAGATGTTTTTTTCTATTTCTCTTGCATTGTATACTGTGGCAAGCCCATTTTGATTATTTAGTGTATCTGTCATTTTTATTCCTCATAACTACAACTTAATTATAATTTAACATAAAAATATTTTTGTATTTAACTTTCTTTGATTAAATCTTTGTATTAGCCCACAAAGTTATTATTGTTATTATTATGATTGGATAAAATAATTCAATGCGAATAGTGTATTGTCTTATTGTATTTATATTTATATTGATAAGCCCATGTTTAGCTAAAGATGTGCTATTCGACAGCCCTATTGAGTTCATGCCAAAAAATAATTGTAAATTCAAAGAGTTTTGCGAAAAATATATTAATGATTTAGAAATCGAAAATTTTATAAAACAGGAATTATCAAATGATTATGTCGTGGTTAGCCTTGATGAATGTCTTGATGTTGCCCTGAAAAACAATTTTAATATTGAAATTAAAAATCATAATTATAAAAGCTCTAAATATGAATATCAAAATGCATTGTCAAAATTTTTGCCAACATTAACTACAACATCATATATTGCTGATTATCAAGGTCAAATTTTGGTTGGCGGTGTTTTAAATGATAGATTTCATGAAACTGCCATTTCAGTTAATATCACAGCGGAGCACAAATTAACCGAAGGCGGTAAACAAGTTTTTCAAGCAAAAGCTGCCAAATATTTTCAAAAATCCAAAAAGCATGAATTTAATTTTTCAAAATCAAATACAATATATCTGACAGCAAAATATTATTATGAAATGCTTTTAGCTAAGATTGAAATAGAAATTTATTATAGAAATTTGATTGAAAGAAATGCACAGCTTGCATACGCTGTTAGCTTGGAAAAATCCGGTTTTGGAATGATGTTTGATGTAGTTAGATCAAAAAATGAAAGTGCAATAGCAAAAGCTAAGCTTTTAAGAGCTTTAACTAATTTTAGAATTTCTCAAACAAGACTTGCTTTTGTTATGGGCATAAATGTTGATACTTCTATGATGCCTTGCGAGCAAGATATTGTCAAAATTGATTATATGGATAAAAACATGCCTGTTGAAACTCTGTTTGAATTTGCCAAAACAAAAAGAGAAGACATGTTGGCATTTAAAGATATAATTTCTTATGAAAAACAATTAAAAAATGTTATGTATACTGACTTCATGCCAAAGCCTTTATTAAATTTTCAAGAACAATTTCAAGGTACAATAAATACTTCTATACGACCTAACTATATTGCTGCTGCTTATTTGACATGGATGCCCGGAGAGAATGTGTTTATGGGTACTTTTACTAAAATTAAAGCCCAAAAAGAGAAAATCAAAGCTAAAACACTTGAGTATCAAGAAAAATTAAGAGATATTGAGCAACAGATAGTTTCAAGCTATTCTACCTTAAAATTAGCAGATGGAGAGCTTCCTATTTTAGAAAATAGAGTCGGATATTCTAAAAAAAGTATAGAACTTGCAATGCTTCGATTTAATGGAGGTAAAGGTATTCTTTTAGATGTTATTGAAGCACAAAGTACATTAGTTGAAGCTAAAGTTGAATATAGTTCATCTGTAATTAAATATAATGTATCGCAATTGGAATTGTTATATCAGACAGGAACAATAAATAAAGATGATATACAAGAAAAATATGCCAACAAATAAGACATATATTCAACTTGCCAAAAACATTAATTTTTTATATACTTTATGTTGTATTTTTAACAAAGGAGAAATTAAATGAAAGTTACTATTGAAGATGGATGCATAGGATGTGGCGCTTGTGAATCATTCTGCCCGGATGTTTTCAAAGTTGAAGATGTTTGTGTTGTTAATGATTCTAAAATTTCAGGCAACGAAGATTGCGTTAAAGAAGCTGCTGATGCTTGTCCAGTTAGCGTTATTAATGTTGCTGAATAGTAAAATATTTAATATGCAAAAACACGCAATTTATGGTTGCGTGTTTTTGTTTTTTTGTTTGTTTTGAAAATTTTCTATTGCCATACTTAGCATATTTGCGGTTTGCGATGCAATTTGACCTGTAGCAAGTCCAAATATTAAAGATTTAAACCCGCTTAGTAATTTTATTGTGCCGTATATTTGAGTTGCAAGTGTAGCAATTAGAGGTATGCCAAGGTTTATTACGATTGATTTTTTTTCTTTTTTATCGTCTTCCATCGCTACTGCACCTACCAGTGCACCAGTTGAAGCTAGAATTGTTATTAAGTCTGTAGGAGCATTACCGGCATTAATGTCTCTAAGTTTTGGAACTAGTTCTTGCGCTGTTTCAAACTTTATTTCATTGAATTTATTCAATGCTTCTTTGGCCTCATTAGATATATTTTCCGGAATTTCTATTTTTTTAAATGCATTTGATACACTATCGAGATTGTTTATTTTTGTATCACCAATAGTTTCATTTGTAATTTTATTGAAAAATCCTTTTTTGAAAAATAGATTATCGCTAATCCTGTTGCCATTTTCATGTAGTTTTTTTAGAATATCATCATCAAGATTTTTGAATAATTTTTCAAAATCTTGAACCAAATCTATATTTTTTGCATCAGGATATTTTTTAATAAGTTCATCGTAAGCTTTATTATACTGTTTTGCCAAAGATGAGTTGTATACCCATTTTTTATACAGTTTTGTCATTCTTTGACCAATATCTTCAATAAAACCAAATGGTGTACCTACTGTTTTTTTAGATACCTTATCCCATAGATCATCTTTAACGTTAGTAAAATTGCAGCTTAGATTTGTAATTTTATCTTTTATTTTTAAATCTTTTACGTTTACGTTTTTAAATTTGTTTTCCGGCAAATGAATGTTTTGTAATATGTTTAACTTAAATTTGCCTTTTGGTATTGCGTTTAGGGCAATTGCTGCAGTCGAAATTGCAACAAGTGCTGCCGATGTTATAAATTTTAGCTTTTTCTTTTCTTTTTTCTTTGGGTCGTTGTAATATTGGATATTTGAATTATTTATTGAATTACCGTATGCATACGAAAGGTAATCTCTGTTGGAAGAGAGATTTACCTTGGAAAACTGATTAAAATTATTCTGAGGAATATTATTAATGTTTGCATTCGTTATCATATTAATATAAAAACAATATTTGATTATTTATTGCCTTTTTTGTTCTTTTTTTGTTGTTCTTTGCTTTTGGCATATTTTTTTAAGTCAATTTTGGCATTATCAATTGAATATTTTGCAACAGGCCTTTTTGTTTTTCTGTCGTAAAAAATTAGCCAATGTTTTGCTTTTTTGTCGGTAATATTAAAAGATAGTTTTCCAATAACTCTTTCTCCGGGTTTAATTGTTTTAAACCAAAGAGATGTATCTCCAAACGGGCTTGGGAAAAATATTTGTTCTGTGTTTGAAGCTAAGGCTATATCAAAAGTTGAAAATGTATAATCGGTATAATTATCTATTCCCAAGGATAGAGTTAGAGTGTTTTCTTGTCCAAAGGGGTCTTTTTCAAGCGATACAGAATTAATTCGGACATTTAAACCGTCTAAAAATAATTCATCTTGTCTGAAAGCGTCAGGTGAAAATACAGGCATATCTATTCCGGTTTGAACTTTAATTTTGAGTTCATCTCCGGGTTTTATCATAAAGCCATTGCCTTTTCTTATTATTGCGGCAGTTAGCCCAATTACTCCACCTATTGCAGCACCACCTGCAATGGTATATCCGTTTGAGGCAATTGCTGCGCCTAGTCCAAGCGTATTTAGTGCAAAAAAGCCGCCCGCAACACCGCCTAATAGAGTATAGCCGGCATGTGTAGCGATTGTTTTTGCTGCACCTTTTACAAGATTATCTTTTGTTGATAAAGATGCTTGAATAGGAATCTCTCTTCCATCCGGTGTTACCATATAATCAAAGTCTATATTAACATATCCGTCTCTACCCATATTTTTTGGATTTTCAATAAATTTGACAATACCATGGGCAATTGTGCCTGATGGAATTATGACTCCTTTTTCGCCTTCTACATCAGACGTAACTTCTGCAAAAAATTCATCACCTTCTAATGTATAGCCTGAACTTAAAACTTGTGATACGGTTAATTTTATTACATCATTGCCGTCAAGTTTGTCTATTTCGCCTGTGAACATTTTTTTGTCAAGCTCTTTTTGGGCATTTTCATCTTTTTGGATATGTCCTGATATTGGAGCGCAAAGTACAGCTTGCATATTTAAAAATGCAAACAATAGTACAAAACTTATTATTTTTTTAAAATATTTCCCCATAATGACATTTAATATTATAATACGCATTTTTTATAAATAAAATTTTTTATAGTTTTTTCATATTTTTAATCTATAATTTTGTTAAAGCATGGGAGAAAATGATATGGATAATTGTATTTTTTGTAAAATTTTAAATAAAGAAATTCCTTCTAAATTTGTATATGAAGATGATTTTTGTTTTGCTATTAATGATATTAATCCAAAGGCAAAAAAACATATTCTTGTTATTCCTAAAGTGCATATTGAATCTTTGGCTCAGGTGGAAGATATGGATTTAATTAAAAAATTGTTTGAAGCAATTAAAAAAATTAATATTCAAGAAAATATTAAGGATTTCAAAACTTTGATTAACACCGGTAAAAACGCTGGTCAAGAAGTTATGCATTTGCACATACATATTTTAGCTGATTAAACTTATGATTACACTTGATAAAGAAAATTTAAGAAAACAAGCCTTAAAAGAGCGAATGAGTGTTGAATTTAAAAGCGATATAAGACAAAAATCATCCAGAGTTATATCGAAAATATTAAATTCATCTGATTTTGTGCTGGCGAAAAATGTTGCCTTATATTTTCCAATAAAAAATGAACTTGATATAACCGGTTTGTTTAATGTTAAAGATAAAAATTATTATTTACCCAGATGTAATGGCAATGAGTTAGAGTTTGCAAAATTTGAAGGTTTTGATAATTTGAAACTGTCAAAGTGGAATATTCTAGAGCCAATTGCCCCTAGAATCAGCCCTGATATATTAGATGTTATTTATATTCCTGCTTTAATTGCTAATACCCAAGGATATAGAATAGGGTATGGAAAGGGTTTTTATGATAGATTCTTTGATAAATACAAATTAAGTGCAAAAAAAGTTATTGTTATTTGTGAAAATTTTATCATAGATAAGAATTTTCAAGAAAAATGCGATTTTAAGTGTGATTATTTAATTTCTGATTAATTACTGGTTTGATTGTACTAAAATATTTGCTTTAATTTTAAAAATCTTTTAAAATCGTTATATGAAAGAAATTAGAGTAGCGCAAAAATTGCAGATTTCTCATAAAGATAAGCAAGTTATAAATGGCAGTGTTGTCGATTATACGTTTGACAGGATTATGATTAAAGTAAATGCTCCTGATGTTGCTAAGGCACAAGATATTAGCGAGTTGGATGAGGTTTCAGTAGCGATTTCAACGCACATGGGTATTAAGCACATGACTTCTTGTGTTATATCTGAATTAGATAAAAATAATTGCATTGTTATTGAAAATAATGACGCTGCTGAAGTTGAACAAAAAAGGCAATTTGTTCGCGTTGTTAGCAATTTGCATTTTATAATTGAATTTAATTCAAACATTGTAAATTGTACTGCAATTAATATTTCTGCAGGCGGAATTGCCTTTAGTTCAAAGGGCTATAATTTTAAAGTTAATGATAAAATAAAAATTAAATTTAGTGAAAATGATTTAGGCAAAAATATTACTTGTGATGCTATAATTATTAAGGCTCAGCACGATATACATGTTGCAAAATATGTTAATATGAGCCCTTATGATGAAGATAAAATCATGAAATATGTATTTAAGTTAATGACGTTAAAAAAATAAAATAAATTCAGGAGTTATTTTGGAAGATATTAAAAAAATTAATAAAGAGCTAGATAAATTAACTAAAAAAGGCGAAATTCAGCGTGCAATAGAATATTGTCAAGGTTTGTTGATGAATGAGCCAACAGATACTAATCTTCATATTCGCTTAGGGGATCTATATCTTGATTGGCATTTAGATGTTTACCAAGCCAAGCAATATATTGATGAAGCTATTACCGAATATCAAAAAGCTGCCGAAGTTCTTATTGATAATGGTGAGATATATTATAAAATCGGTCTGGCATTATTTTACAAGGGTGAATTAGATAAAGCAATTAATTATTTTAATATTGCTATTGATAAAAATGCCTCAAAGGCACAATGCTATTATATGATTTCAAATTGTTTGAAGAAAAAAGACAGATTTCAAGATGCTCTTGAATATGTTGATTTAGCTTTAAAGAATGCGCTTTTAAAATCTTCAAGAATACATTATTCTAAATTTAGATTATTGAATTCATTATATTTTACAGACAGAAAAAAGAAACTTTGCGCAATTTATGAGCTTTTGATGTCTTATTTAACTCTTCCGTTTGATAAAGAGGCAATTAAAACTCTTAAAGATAAGTCAAAATGGTTTAAGATTATTCCGGTATTATTAAAAGCTGATGGTTATCTTGCAACAGGAGATATAGAAAGGGCTTTTAAATGTTATAGTGATGCTATTGATAAAATGCCGGGGTTTTCTGTTTTGTATACTCTTTTGGGCGATGCGTACAGAAAAGCGGGTAAATTAGAAGAATCAATTGTTGAATATAAAATGTCTCTTTGGATTGACTCTCTTAATTACAGTGCTTACTCGGGAATTGTCCAAGCTTATGAAGAATTGGGTGATTATGATAACGCTATAATATATTATAAAAAATATATTCAAATTCATCCTAATAATGCTGTTTTACATTCTAATATTGCAAATTTGTATTTTATGAAAGGTGAAGCACAAAAGGCTATTTCGCATTATCAAGCTGCAATAACAATTAATCCTAAGCCTGATTGGACAAGTATTGTTGCTCAAACATTGGGTTATATCCAACAAAATGTATTAAAAAATACTGATTGTGCAATTGCAAACTACCATTTGGCAAATGCCCTCTCACCAAAAGAAATTGATGTATATATTTCTTTAGGAAGCGCATTTTATGATAATGAAGATTATAAAAACGCATTAATTGTATATCGTCGTGCCTTAGAACTTGATCCTAAAAATTCCAAGATACACTGTAATCTAGGCTATCTATATTGGGGTATGGGTGATATAGATGAAGCTATAAAAGAATATAAATTATCAATTAAGTTTGATTCAACATATGATATTGCGCACAATAATTTAGGTGTAATTTATCTTGATGATTTAGTGCAAATCCAAAATGCTATTGATTGTTTCAATACTGCAATTGAATGTAATCCAAATTATGCGCTTGCATATTATAACCTTGGAAGGTGTTATGCCTTAAAGGGTGAAAATGTTGAGGCTGCCAAATATTTTCAACAAGCAATGGATGTTAACAATATAACAAATGAAATTGACCCATCTGATATTCAGGAAAGATTAAATAACCTATTTAACTAATTTATATTTAAATATTATTATAGTAGGATTATTAAAAATGAGTACTTGGGCTTATATCATAAAAAGATTGCTTGGAGCAATACCAATATTATTTATAGTGTCTTTAATCAGTTTTTTTCTGATTAGGCTATCTCCTGTTGACCCGCTTGCTCAATTAAAATTAAATCCCGCAATAAGTGCTGAAACTATTGAGAAAGAAACCAAAAGATTAGGATTAGATAAGCCGATTATTGTTCAATATGGGCTTTGGGCAAAGAATTTTATAAGCGGCAATTTGGGTTATTGTATTGATAATACTAAAGTTTCAACAAAAATAAAAAGCAGAATATTAAATACTTTATTATTATCTGTTGTTGTAATATTTTCAAGCTGGATAATTGCTATACCGCTTGGAGTTTTAGGCGCGGTTTATTATAATTCTTTGTTTGATAAAATGTTAACTATTTTATCTAGTGTAGGTATGGCAATACCATCTTTTTTCTTTGCAATATTATTGCTCCTATTTGCTCAGCATACAGGATGGTTCCCGATTGGAGGGCTTACCAGCGTTGATTTTTCTTCAATGACTCCTCTTTCAAAGATTATTGATATTTCTTGGCATCTGTTTTTACCTGCCTTTGTTTTAACAACTATATCCCTGTCTTCTCTAACCAGACAAATGAGAGCTAATTTATTGGATGTTTTAAATTCAGAATATGTCAAATTTGCATACGCCAAGGGTCTTCCAAAAAGAAAGGTTATAATAAAACATGCGCTAAGAAACGCTATAAATCCTATTATTACATTATTAGGGTTTGAATTTGCCGGTTTGTTATCAGGTGCTGCATTGACAGAATATGTTTTTCAATATCCGGGTCTTGGCAAATTGATACTAGAAGCAGTTTTGCAATCAGACATTAATCTTGTAATGGCGAGTTTGATGTTTGGCTCAATAATGTTGATTATGGGTAATATCTTGGCAGATATTTTATTAAAATTAACTGACCCGAGAGTGAGGGTTTAAAGTGAAATTTGGTGATTTTTTTATAAAAATAAAAAAAGATAAAATACCTTTTGCAGCATTAATTGTGCTTGTTTTGATGTATATTTTAATTACATTTGCCGATTTTTTTGCACTATATCCCTCCACTTATGCAAACAGAAAACTCGCTTATCAACCACCAAGCAATATTTACGTTATTGATAAAAATAATAAACTTGTTAAACATCCTTATACATATAATTACACTAAAACATTTAATGAAAAATATCTTACCATTGAATATAAACAAGATAGAACTAAAAAATATCCTATAAGCCTTTTGGGCAGGGGCTATGAATATAAATTATTTGGAATTTTCAAGACAAATTTACATTTAATTTCAAAACCGGATGATTGTAATTTGTTTTTGTTGGGTACCGATATAAATGGCCATGATGTGTATTCAAGATTATTTTTTGGGGGAAAAATTTCTCTTACGATAGGTTTCTTGGCACTTTTGATTTCTTTTCCGATAGGCGCTATTTATGGTGGTGTTTCCGGTTATTTTGGAGGGAAAATTGATAAAATTTTAATGCGTACAGCAGAGGCTATTATGTCTGTTCCAAGTTTTTATTTGTTAATTATTTTAGCCTCTATATTGCCTTCAAATATGACATCCATTCAAAGATTTACTTTGATAACGGCAATTTTAGCTCTAATAGGCTGGGCTGGTTTTTCAAGAGTTATCAGAGGTATGGTTTTATCTATAAAAAATCAGGAATATATAAAATCAATTGAAACAATAGGCGCATCACGCAAAAGAATAATTTTGAAACATATTTTACCTCAAACATCAAGCTATGTTATTATTGCGATAACGCTATCTGTACCATCTTATATTTTAGCTGAGTCGGGTTTAAGTTTTTTAGGGCTTGGTATCCAATTGCCTGATGCAAGCTGGGGTAATATGCTCAGAGAAGCACAAGAGTTTGCCAATATTCTATATCGCCCTTGGCTTTTGACTCCCGGTTTTTTAATTTTTATTGCAGTTTTGTCTTTTAATGTGTTGGGCGATAAAATAAGAGATATATTAGATCCAAAGACATAGTTTATTTAGAAAGAATAGAATAGTGGAAGTATCAAATTTAGATCCAAATATTATTATATTATTTAGAATTGTTCTGGCTACGGCTTTAGCATTTATTCCCGGAATTGAAAGAGAATTGACAGGAAAGTTTGCCGGGCTTAGAACTCATATTTTAGTGTCACTTGGTGCATGTGTATTTACAATATTATCTATATATGGATTTAAAATGCATATTGCTGTTGATGTTATTGGTACAAATGATCCGGCACGTATAGCAGCTCAAGTTATTACAGGTATTGGTTTTATCGGTGCTGGTACTGTAATGCGCCATGGTACAAGTGTTTTAGGTATTACAACTGCTGCCACATTATGGATATGTGCCGCAATTGGTATGTCTTGCGGCTGTGGTGAGTATATGACGGCTATATTGGCTTCACTTGTTACTTTGGTTGTGTTGATTTTAATTCGCAGATTGGAAAAGAATTTTCTATCTAAAAGAAAAATATTTTATACGCTTTTTGAAGTAACTGTTTGTGCTTCTTTGGATGAGTGTGAAAAAATTCAAGAAATTTTTGAAACTAATTTTCATAAAATATTTAAGTTTAACAAGAAACTGCTTAATTCAAACGAACTTAGGTTTAATGGAGTTATTTCAACCAAAAAATCAATTAAAGATATTAATGATATTTTTAGACAGGTTAATAATATAGAATCTATTGAAATTAGAGAATATTATGAATAAAAAAGTTAATTATATAAAAGAATATATTTTAACCTTTATAATTGCAACTTTTGTTGTTGTGACTTTTTGTTTATGTTTTGAGTTAAATCTCTTATTTGTCTCAGAACAAAAAGTTAATCAAGAAGAGTTAAGCATGGCAAATTTGTCCAAGTTTTGTACTATAGGTGAACTTGAAAAAAGAAGAGCAAAAGATCCTTCTGATTATTTTGTTGATATTAAATTGGCACAAATATATGAATCTTTGAGCGAACTCGATAAGGCTGATGAATATTACATTTCTGCATTAAAAAAATCTGCAAGATCTGACTTTTCTCTATATTCATATGCAATTTTTTGTGCAAATCATAATTTGTATGCAACATCTGCAATTTTAGCGGAAGAATTGAGTTCAAATAACAAAAAACATAATTTTTACAAAGCGAAAATATATGAAACATTAGGCGACAATTTAGAAAAAACTAATCAACCTTTGGCTGCAAATAAAGCTTATCAAGTTGCTTATAAATATTCTAAAGCTATGAATGATAATTCTTATATTAATGTTATCAGACAAAAATATGCAAATTCTTATGTTAGCGTTGCTGACTATAATATTCAAGATGAAAAACCGCAAGAAGCTATAGCCAGTTTAAAAAATTCAATTAAAATTCTAGATACGCCGATTGCACGTTATAAACTTGGTTTAATAAATATAGAATTTGATAAAGTTGAAGCTGATAGATATATATCGTCTGTTTTTAGTATAGACCCTTATCTTGTTAATCCATATATTTATAATAAGCTATTGAATGATTTGATTATGGAATCTAAAGAAAACAATAAACCCGGTAGTCTGAATTATTATTCAATTAAGCTTGAAAGATTTAAGAAGCAACTTAGCGATTATTATGTTTATAAGGATGATATTTTAATTGATAATGTAGCCATTAAATCGGTAAAAAAAATGTTTTCAAAAAAACAGAATTTTGTTTTGTTTTTTGATTTAAGAAATAATACTAAACATCAAATTAGATCTTTGTTTGTAAAAGTTGAACTTGTTGTTAATTCTAAAATTTATAATGTTGAGAAAAAAATTATTTCGCATAGTAACATGTTGGGCTATTATGACGTTTTGGAACAGGTAAATTTTAAGCTGCCTTTTGGCGATGATATTATTAATGTTAATTCAAAAAATGATGCTATCGTTAAGTTTTATCTTAAAAAAAGAGAAGATGCCCCTTGGACATTAATTGGAATTGAACAATTAAATTTTTAGGCTGTACTAATTAGTATGCTTGTGTTATTTTATAAATATATTAATTATATTATGAAATAATGGAGCGCTATGAGAGTACACGAACTTGCTAAAGAATTAAATATAACATCTAAAGAATTAATAGAAAAGGCTAATGAAGTATTAGGATTATCATTAAAATCACATAGTTCGACAGTTGGTGATAATTATATTTCTAAAATTAGGTCTTTGTATTCAGGTGCTCCTCAAAAGCCGCAAAGTAAGCCAAAGGCATTTGTAGTAAAAAAACAAAAGCAAGTTGACGATGTGCAAGTTGAACAAAAAGCTGAGCCCACGCAACCTGTTATAAAAACTGTGTCTAAGTTAGAAATTGTTCGAAGTGCTTCAAAATCCATTGAAGAAAAGCGTAATATTCAAAAACAAAAGCCAAATACTGAACCTTCTAAAGTTGAGCAAGATGCAGTTGAAACAGAAAAGAAGCCTGTGATTGAAAATTCTACAGATAAGCTTTCCAGTTTGCCATCTATGACTAGAAAAAATTTCTCTAAGCCTCAAAAACCCATAGAGCAAAAACAAGAAAAGCAAGAAAAACAAGAAAAAAAACAAAAGCCGCAAAGAGAACCTCAACAAAATCAACCAATTAAAAGGCATATTATTTCGCAAGAAATGTATGCAAATCAATCTCGTGGCGGTAAGAAAAAGAAAAAAGATTATAATAATTCAAACAAAAGAGAAGAACAAGAAAGAATAAGTTTAGAAAAAACTGTTCAAAATAAACATAAAAAACATACTCAAGAAACCGCTGCTGTTGAAGAAGTTACATCTGTTGTTATTGACAGACCCATGACTGTTGGCGAATTGAGTGATAAAATCAAAAAGACTCCGGCAGAAATTATCAAATTTTTAATGCTTGAAGGTATTATGGTTACTGTAAATACACCAATCGATACTGATACTGCCAAAAAAGTTGCGCAAAATTTCAATCTTGAAGTCCTTGAAGAAGATATTGAGGCGTTTATTGCGCAAGAGGAAGAAAAAGAAGAAGTTAATAAATATCTTTTAAATGCTAAACCTGAAGACATTGTGAAAAGAGCCCCGGTTGTTACTGTTATGGGACACGTTGACCATGGTAAAACAACACTACTTGATTCAATCAGAGCTTCTAAACATAAAATTGTGCACACTGAAGTTGGAGGCATTACTCAAAGTATAGGTGCATATACAGTTTGGCTTGATAAAAGGAAAATTGTTTTTATTGATACTCCCGGACACGAAGCATTTACCCAAATGCGTTTAAGGGGTGCTCAATCTACTGATATAGCAGTTTTGGTTGTTGCAGCCGATGACGGCGTTATGCCTCAAACAATTGAAAGTATATCACATGCTCGTTCTGCCGGTGTTCCAATTATCGTTGCTATTAATAAAATGGATAAGCCAGATGCTAATCCGGATAAAGTTTTACAAGAATTAACTGAGCATAATTTAATTCCTGAAAAATGGGGCGGAGATACAATTTGTGTTCCTGTTTCTGCTTTGCAAAAAACAGGTATTGATGAGTTGCTTGAATACATTTTGCTTGTTGCTGACATGCAAGAGTTAAAGGCTGTTGAAAAATGCCCTGCTTCAGGTGTTATTATTGAGGCAAATTTAGATAAGGGTAAGGGCCCTGTTGCAACTATGCTTGTACAGAACGGTACATTAAAAGTTGGTGATTCAATTGTTGCCGGCACTGTTGGCGGAAAAGTTAGAGCGCTTTTGGATGATTCAGGAAAACGTGTTAGAACTGCCGGACCATCTACTCCTGTTGAAATATTGGGATTAAATGAAGTTCCGCAAGCAGGTGATCTGTTCGAAGTTGTAAAAAATGAAAAAGTGATGAAGCAAATTGTTGAAGAAAGAAAACAACAAGAGCGCTCAACAAGGCTTGAAGCAATGACAGCTGCCCATGTTCAAAAAGAGGCTATGGCTGATAATCAAGTAACTAATCTTAATTTAATCATCAAGGCAAATACAAATGGTTCTGCTGAAGCTGTTTCGCATGCTATACAAAATGTAAAATCATCAAAAGTAGTTCCAAAAATTGTCCATGCCGGAGTTGGTGATATTACTGAAGCTGATGTTATGCTTGCTAGTGCTTCGAATGCAATTATTCTTGGTTTTACTGTTAAAGAAGATTCTAACGCTTTAATATCTGCTCAAAAAGAAGGTGTTAAGATTAAAAAATATGATATTATATATCAAGTTCTTGAAGATATAGAAAAGACAATGCTTTCTTTATTATCTCCTGAAATTGAAGACGTAGAACTTGGTAAGGCAGAAGTTAGAGCGGTATTTACAATTGGTAAAACAACAAAAATTGCAGGTTGTTATGTAACTGAGGGTCGAATTGTTCGTTCTAAAACTGCAAGATTGATAAGAAACGGCGAAGAAATATTCAAGGGCGAAATCGACCAATTAAAACGTTTTAAAGATGATGTCAAAGAAGTTAAAGAAGGTTTTGAATGCGGTATATCTTTCTCTAAATTTAATGATATTCAAGAGGGTGATATAATCGAAGTTTCAACAACAAAAGAAGTTGAACCTCAAACACTTGTGTAGATGAAAGAAAATAATTATGTCATTAAGAAATGAACGCGTTAGAAAAGCGCTAATGAGAGAAATATCTGATATTATATTTCGTGAAATAAAAGACCCAAATATTTGCGGTATGGTTTCTATTGTTGATGTCGATGTGTCATCTGATAATTCTGCTGCCAGAGTTTTTTATAGCGTTTATGGCTCTGATGAGCAAAAAAGGAGGACTTCTCAGGCTCTTGAGCGTCATACCGGTCAAATTAGGCATGAAGTTGGGAAGCGAATCAGATTAAGAAAGACACCTTCATTATTATTTATTTTGGATGATTCACTAGAACATGGCGCTAAAATGATGGATTTGATTAATAAAATTGAGCGCGGCGAAATATAAATGTATTTTCTTAATCTAATTAAGCCAAAGGGTATGACCTCTTTTGATGTTGTAAGGTTTTTACGTAAAAAAATTGGAATAAAACAAATCGGGCATTCTGGTACACTTGATCCGCTTGCTTATGGCGTTATGCAGGTTGGTGTCGGTAAAGCCACCAAATTGCTGGATTATTTACAATCTGATAAGGAATATATTGCTGATATTCAGTTTGGTTATGAAACATCAACGTATGACAATGAAGGTGATAAGTTTTTTGTCAAAAAGCCCGATTTTTCTTTTTCTGATTTAGAAAATGCACTAAACTCTTTTTTGGGTGTATCTATTCAAATTCCTCCAAAATATTCTGCGATTAAAAGCGGTGGAAAAAAACTTTGCGATTTAGCAAGAAATAATATCGATATAGATATTTTAGACTTCGGACGTGAAATTGAAATCTATTCAATAGAATTGATGTATTTTAACGGTTTTGATAAAGCAAAAATTAAAGTTAATTGCAAAAAGGGTACATATATTCGTTCTCTTGTTTATGATTTAGGAAAAAAACTTGATTGCGGTGCATATTTAGCTGATTTACAAAGGACGAGAGCAGGTAATTTTATATATTCTAATGCCAATAATCTTGATGATTTGAATTATCAAAAAATAAATCCTTTAGATGTTCTTCAGATAGAAAAATATGAGTTAGATTTTAATGAATATTCTAAAATTGTAAATGGGGGATTTATTTTACCAAAAAAACATTTGTGCGATGATAAAATACTATTAACAAAAGATAACAAACTTGTATCTATTGCAGTTTTATCAGATAATTTAATAAGACCAAAGAAAATATTTAAGGATTGTTGATATGAACACTTTTTTTAAAACTTTTTTTGTTTGCTTGATTGCTGCCCTTGGCTTTTTATTTTATCAATATGTTTCAACAGATAGTTATAGCGGTTTAAAGGTTTCTTCTAATAACCCTATTTTTGGCGCACATAAAGAAGAGCCAAAAACTCAAAATGTTAATGTGCCAAATGAAAAACCGGTTGAAAATGTTTCTGAAAAACAAGTAGTGACTGATAAGCCAAAACAACAAGAGACAAAAGAAGTTTATTATTCAAAAGTTTATTTTTACGGGTCAAACGGTACTTTGACGCTTGTAAAACGTGAGTTTCAAAATCCTGTGTCATTAAATAAGGCAGTAAATATTTTGCTTAGAGGGCCAATTATTTCTGAAACCAAAAAAGGAATATATTCTGAAATTCCTTCAAATGTTGATTTAATTTCTATTAAGAAACAAAATGGTAGTGTTATTGTTAACTTGTCTTCTAATTTTGGAAATGGTGGTGGTACTCAAAGTATCGAAAATCGTGTTAAGCAGTTATCTAAAACGGTAAAATTGTATGAACCTGGTAAGAAAGTGTATTTATATATAGATGGAAAGCAAGTTGAATATCTTGGTGGTGACGGAGTTTATATAAAGCAACCGCTTGATTAATTATATACCAATCCAATTTTGGGGTTTTGATTTTACTTTTAGGTTTTTATCGAAAATATTTATGTAGTAATCTTTATTATTAAGGATTATTGCCCAAAAATTGACAGAATATGATGATGGTGTATTTAGTAGTATTTTGTGTTTGCAAGATGTCAGAAAGTAAAATTCTTCCCTCCAGTCCTTTAGGTTAATATATTTAACCGGAATAATTGAGCTAATTTTATTCTCGATATTTTTATTTGTAAATATGTAGATTATAGGCTGTTTTACATATTTATTTAATCTTTTTATCGCATCAGAGATGAAAACCCAATTGATTTTATTTCCAATTACATCTTTTTCGTCAATATAAATGCCAATTGAATTATTGTTTGAAATTTCTTCAAGCAAGTCATAATTTTTAATAAAATTATAGTTGTTGAATTCTATAGACTTTAATATATCATTTGTTATATATGGAATATCGTCAATTTTGAAATACTTTAAATCAAGAATTTTATTATTTTTAGATTTAGCTTGTTTTATTTCTTTGATAATTTTTTTGTCATCTATTCTGATTTTGTTGTAATTTAGAGCGTCTTTTGCGATACTTTTAACTCTATTTGTTGAAATATATCCGCAATCCAGATTAAAAGAAGACATTGTATTTTCAAATTTTACCCTTTTTTGGGTATTATTTTCGTAAAAACATTTTCTTTTTTGGTTTTTTTCTAAAATTTTGCCATAAGCATAAATTGATAAATTATCTGCAAAGCTTTCTCTATATTCAAGTATTAGTAAATTATTGTCTTCCATAATCAATTCCATACAAAAAACTAATCATTTGAATGATTTACATTTTAATTTATCACAAATAAGCTATTATTAGTAAATCTTTATATATATTTTACATAGATAGAAAGTTAAATATGGGAAAATTATTTGTTTTTGTTTCAATATTATTTTGCGCAATGTTTACAAGTGCTTGTATACACACTTTTGCAGTTCAAGAATTAAACCAAATTGCTGCCAAATATCTTGATGACGGAGATGCTAAAAGCGCTATTTCAAGATTAGAATCTTCGATTGATCTTGAACCGGATTTATATGAATCAAGATATAATCTGGCTGTTGCTTATGTTAAAGTTGGCGAATGTGATAAAGCTGT
Organism: Candidatus Gastranaerophilales bacterium; assembly: GCA_944323195.1. Taxonomy (GTDB): domain Bacteria; phylum Cyanobacteriota; class Vampirovibrionia; order Gastranaerophilales; family Gastranaerophilaceae; genus RUG14156. Next base: position 24,963 of record CALURR010000075.1, on the reverse strand, counting down.
TGAGCAAGCTTTGGCTGCCGAAAAATTAGTAAAAAATGAGCCTGCAATTAACTATACTCTTGGTGTTGCGTATGATTGCGCTGCACATAATATTTATGAAAAAACAGATGAAAACGGCAATATTCAAGAAATCACATATTCTAATCCAACTGAAGATTTAAACATGAAAAATAAGTTTATTGATTATCTTGCTAAAGCTAATGAGAATTATAAAAAATATCTTGATTTAGCTCCTTCGGCTGATGATTCAGATGAAGTAATGAGAATAATTACTTCTAATGAAGAAAAATTGTCTCAAATGCAACAGGGAAATAATTAAGAGTCAAAAAGATTATTATGTCTTTGATTATTCCATCTCCACATAGTTCGATTGCTTTTAGTATATTTGATTTCCAAATTAAATATTATGGAATATTTCTTACTGTTGCTATTTTTACCGGTTTATTTTTTTCATATTTTTTAATAAAAAAAAGGTTTAGTAAACAATTTTCATCTGATTTTATTGATTATTCTCCTTTTTTAATTTTATTTTCAATCATTGGTGCAAGACTTTTTTATGTTTTAGGAGATATAGATTTTTATCTTGATTATCCAAATGAAATAATATGTATTAATCATGGTGGTATATCGATATATGGCGCAATTTGTTTTGCTATAATTTCTCTCTTTTTTTATTGCAAAAAGACCGGTAAATCTTTTTTTAAGTTGTGTGATTGTTTAGCTGTGGTGATGCCTTTATGCCAAGCTATAGGGCGATGGGGAAATTATTTTAACCAAGAAGCTTTCGGTCTGCCTTCTGATGGGTTTATCAAGCTTTTTGTTGATTTTAAATACAGACCTATGGAATACAAAAATGTAATTTATTTTCATCCAACTTTTTTATATGAAGGAGTTTTAAATTTTATTCTCTTTATCTTTTTATTGTTAATATTTTTTAAGGCAAAAAACATTAAGGATGGTACAATTTTTTCTTTTTATTTAATCTTTTATGGCTTAATAAGACTTTTGGTTGAAAGTATCAGGCTAGACAGCGTTTTAAATTTTAACGATATACATGTTGCTACGATAATTAGCTTTCTTATAGTTTTGGTTGGCGTTGTGTTTTTTTGTTATTCTAATTTTGTTTATAAAAAAAATGGAAGATGATTATATCTTCCATTTTTTTATTTAATAATCAGTTTATTTGATTGCCATTTGCTTAATCATTGAATGGCCTGTCATTTCTTGTGGTTTTTTTAGATTTAATATATCTAAAATGGTTGGTGCAATATCACATAAAGCACCATCAGAGTTTAATTCATATTTATCTTTAGAAACAATGATAAATGGGACAACATTTGTTGTGTGAGCTGTTTGTGGCGCGTGTGTTTGCTCGTTATACATCCATTCTGCGTTTCCATGGTCAGCTGTTATAATCATTGTTACATCGTTTTCAAGTGCTTTTTGAGCAATTTTTCCAACACATTCGTCAACTGCATGGCAAGCTTTAATTGCAGCATCCATAACACCTGTATGACCAACCATATCAGGGTTTGCAAAGTTTACTAAAATGAAACCATATTCAGGATTATCCAGTGCTTTTAAAACATTATCGCAAACTTCATATGCGCTCATTTCAGGCTTTAGATCGTATGTCGCAACTTTAGGCGAATTTACAAGTGCTCTTGTTTCTAATTTTCCTGATTTTTCGACACCGCCGTTAAAGAAGAACGTAATGTGAGCATATTTTTCTGTTTCAGCTGTTCTAAATTGTTTAATGCCGTTTTCATCTAATACATCGCCAAGAATATTAGTAAGTGTTTGCGGCTTAAATGCAACAGGAACATCAAAAGTTTCGTCATATTGAGTCATACATACATAATAAAGATTGTTTATTATTTTTTTTCTGTTAAATCCGTCAAAATGTATATCATTGAACGCTCTTGTAATTTCACGAGCTCTATCCGGCCTATAATTAAAGAAAATAATAGCGTCATTGTCTTCAATTCTTCTTTGAGAAATTACTGTTGGTTCAACAAATTCATCTGTTATGTTGTTTTTGTATGAATTTTCAATAGCTGTATGTGAATCTTCTTCTTTTATTCCTTCGCCTAGAGTTAAACAATTATAAGCTTTTTCTACTCTATCCCAGCGTTTATCTCTATCCATAGCCCAGTATCTGCCAATAATTGATGCTATTTTAGGTAAATTATGTTTTTTTAACACTTCTTCAGTTTGAGCTAAATATTCAACTGCTGATGATGGCGGGGTATCTCTGCCATCAAGAAATGCATGTATGTATACATTTTTAAGGCCATTATTTGCCATCATTTCAATTAATGCATTTAAGTGCTTCATTGAACTATGTACACCTCCTGGTGAAACTAGTCCATATATATGCATAGCAGAGTTATTTTTCTTAACATGGTTTATAGCATTAAGAAACTCATCATTCTTGAAAAAGTCACCATCATCAATTGCTTTATTTATTCTTGTTAATTCTTGATATACAATTCTTCCTGCGCCAATGTTTAAGTGTCCAACTTCGGAATTTCCCATTTGTCCTTCCGGAAGTCCAACATGCAGACCATCGGCATGAATTGTTGTAGATGGCATTTGATTAAAATATTTGTCAAAATTTGGTGTTTCTGCTGAATAAACTGCATTATATTTTGTATCTTTTGATATACCCCATCCATCCAGGATGCACAATAATGCTCTTTTTTTTGTATTTGTCATAATAACCTCATTAAAATAATTTTTTACTAACACATTTTATCAAGAAAAATAATCACTAACAAGATGGATTTTATTTAATTTGTTTTTATATTATATTATTTAATTAATATGGGGATTAATAACAATGAAGTATTCAAAATATAGCGTTGCTATTATTGGTAGCGGAATAAGCGGCTTATTTCTTGCAAATAAATTGGCACAAAATAAAGAATTTAGTGATGGTATTTTAATTATTACAAAAAAAGATTTATTTTCCGGCTCATCTTCTTTAGCGCAAGGCGGTATTGTAAGCGTTATTCCTGAAATAAATATAAAAGATTCTATTGAATCACATATCAAAGATACAATAGACGCCGGATGTGGATTAAACAATATTTCTGCTGTACAATTTGTTTCAAAACAATCTTCTAAAGTGACTCAAGATTTGATTAACTTTGGCGTACAATTCGATAAAAATTCAAAGCATGAATTTAACTTTACTCTTGAAGGAGCTCATAGCTGCCCTAGGATACTTCATGCTAAGGGTGATTCAACAGGTAGAGTTATTGAAGAAGCGCTTTGTAAGCAGCTTGAAAAGTCATCTAATGTTGACTTATATGATAATACAATGGCTGTTGAATTATTAATTGATGATGATAATAGTGCAAAAGGTATTATTGCTTATAATTGGGTAAATGATAGTTATGAAGTAATTTATACAAGTAATATTGTAATCGCAACAGGCGGAATTGGTCAGTTGTATAAAAATACTACGAATCCTCTTGAATCAACTGCTGATGGGATTGCTTTAGCGTATAATGCAGGAGCGCAAGTGCAGGATATGGAATTTGTTCAATTTCACCCCACTTCACTTTATGTTAAAAATAAAAAAACGAGCCCGTTAGTTTCAGAATCAGTTAGAGGAGAAGGGGCTAAGCTGGTTAATATTAATGGTGAATATTTTGCAAAAAATTATCATTATCTTGCTGATTTGGCGCCAAGAGATGTTGTAGCAAGGGCAATACGACAAGAAATGATAAATACCGGTTCTGATTATGTAAACTTGGATATTTCTCAAATTGGTATTGAAAAATTTAAAAAAAGATTTCCAACAATTACTAAACTATGTGAGGATAATAATATTGACCTTGAAAGCGGGTTGATTCCTGTTGTTCCTTCTGAGCATTATTTTATGGGTGGTATTAAGACAGATTTGTCATCTAAAACGTCAATAAACAATCTTTATGCAATTGGTGAATGTGCTTCAACCGGACTCCATGGTGCAAACAGACTTGCTTCAAATTCTTTGCTTGAGTGTGTTGTTTTTGCAGATGCTTTAGCTGATGAATTAATACATAGTCATGTTGCTCCACCCAAAAAACATGGTGCTAAATTAATGGAAGCCATAGATAAATATATTTCTTCCGATGATGATTGCCATGATGAAATTGAAAAAATACAGTCATTATTTGATGAGCTAAAGGATACAATGAGCACATATGTCGGAATTGTTCGTAATAAAAGTTCGCTTGAGGTTGCGATAAAAAAAATAAATGAGATTGATTTTTCACTAAATAATCTTCATACAACTAATTCAAGATTAAAATATGAATTAAAAAATGCAATTTGTACTGCCAGATTAATATCTGAAGCTGCTCTAAAAAGAAAAGATTCAATCGGCGCTCATTATCGTGATGATGCACCTAAGAAAGATACAAATATTTTAGAAAGAAAAGGTAAATATGAAACAATATTGGTTAAATAATTTTGCAATTGATGATTTTATTTTATCAGCTTTAAAAGAAGATATGTATTATGGCGATATTACAACTGATTCGGTGTGTGCTAATCTTGATAACCCTGTTTTTGAATTGTACTTAACTACAAGATGTGATGGCGTTTTGTGCGGTAAAGATGTATTTAAAAGAGTTTTTAAGCTATTGGCAGATAACAGTGTTAATATTGAATTTTATTTTAATGATGGAGATGTAATAAAAAAAGGTGATAAAATTGCTCATATCAAAGGTGATGCTCGATATATTTTAACAGGAGAACGTTTGGCACTTAACTTTGTGCAAAAAATGTCCGGTATTGCCACATTTACAAGAAAATTTCAAGAAAAAATTTCTAAATATGATGTTAGAGTTGTTGACACAAGAAAAAATACACCAAACTTTAGATTATTTGAAAAATATTCAGTTAAAGTTGGTGGTAATTATGTTCATAGGTTCAATTTATCAGATTGTGTTATGTTAAAAGATAATCATATAGCTTTGCTTGGCGGTTCAATTACATCTGCAGTTAGCGAAGTTAGAAAAAACATTTCTCACGCTCATAAGATTGAAGTTGAATGTGATACAAAAGAACAAGTTATAGAAGCATTGGCAAATAATGTTGATATTATTATGCTTGATAATATGACTCCTGATATGATGAATGAATGTGTCAGAATTGTTAATAAGCAAGCTATTGTTGAGGCTTCAGGCTGCGTAACTTTAGATAATATTGAAGAAATAGCGAAAACCGGTGTTGATATTATTTCAACCAGTGCAATAGTGATGAAAGCTCCTACTCTTGATTTAGCTTTTGATTATATTAAATAATTATCTAAAATACGCAAGTTTAAAATAATTTATAACCTCATCAAGTCCATCTGATAAAGTGGTTTTTGGGGTTAGATTATTGTTGTTTAGATAGCTTAGATTTGGAATAAAATCGGGTAATTTTTTTAAATTATCTTTAATTGTTATTTTGTTCTTTTTGCCTAGTTTATCAGCAATTAGTTTTGCAATATCAAAATCTAAGTATACACTTTGAGATGCTACATCGATTATGTCATCTGTTTTAATTGTGTTCATAATTTTTATTAAAATGTTTGCTGCATCATTAGCATAAATTAAGTGAAAGATGTTATTATTTAATGTTATTTCTTTGTTATTAATTGTATTAAAGATAATTTTTGCAACAGTATTATTTGAATTAATTGTGCAATATTTTCCATAAATATCACATAATCGGGTTATTTGATAATTTATTTTGTTTTCGTTTCCAAACAATGTGATTAAATTTGTTATTAGTGCAAGTAAATTATAATACTCATACAAGTTTTTATTATTTTTTCTGTAGTCACAAAAAGGCAAGGTGAATAGTATTTTAGCACCAGTTTGTTTTGTGTGTAATAAAAAATTATTAATTTTGTTAATAAGGTTTATCGAAAAATTATATTTATTTTCAAGATATTTATCGGTATCCATACAATCCAGAAAATATATATAATCAACTATTGGGAGTTTTGAATTTGGTACATCATCGCCAATTGGATTGTAATTGTCATTTTTGAGAAAATTGTATATATTTGAAAAATTTTCTCCTGATGTTACATTTGGTGTGTAAATTATATTTTCATTATCTTTTAGTAAAATCTCGGCAAGACATGTACTTAAAATATCGCCTGAGGTAGTAATAAAAATTTTATCCATATATACATTTTAATTTGTTTACAATGATTTGACAATTGTTTCAAATTCTGTGTTAAAAAAATCGTCTTTGGTTAAATATTTTTCAATAAAATTTTTAAGCTCCAGTGCAAATTGTGCCTTTTTGAATTCTCCAAAACCATATTTTTTGTATACATTTTCCAGATTTTCGACCATTGAGGCATTTTTGTCAAAATCATCATACAAACAATTAAATTCGTTTTGATGGATATAATTAACTGTTTTAAAAAGTACGTTTGTTGGAATTAAGTCTTCAAATTCGCCGCTTTTAAGCAAATAAATTTTATCTTGCGGTCTGAGCTTGGGCTCTATTAAACTTCTTGTTTGCGAGGCATCTTTGTCTAAAAGAATAAAAAAAGGAAGTTTTGTATATTCAATCATAGAGTAATATTTTCTTGCTACTTGATTTTTGCCTCCGGCAGGAATTACCATTATACCAAGCTTATCAAGATTTATGTCGTATAATTTGAAAATGGTGTTTAAAAGTGTATATTCAGTTTGCCCTTCGCATAATATAATTTTTTCAATTGGATATAATAATGAATTCTTTTTTCTGAGTTCAAAGATGTTGTCTTTGGAGTCATTTACGTTTTTGATCCATAATAAATTTTTAGATATGATATTTTTTTCATCAATTTCATTTAACATATCAGATATAAATAATCGGCTCGATAGGTATTGATAAGATAACTCATTATAAATAAAATATTTATCCTCAAGATTTATCAAAATTTTGTTTATATCTGTATTGGCACTGATAGATGATAATGATGAATTAAATATTTCTTCTGATATTTTGATTTTTGTTGCAAGGTCAATATCTTTTGTTTTTATTTCAAGACAAAATTTATTTATAATATCATCAAAAACTCGATCATAGCGTATGTATGCAGGTTCAAATCGAGTTAGTCTGTCGAGAATTGTTGTAAAATACTCCTTTGGGATTTTTTTAAACTTCATAATTACTTAATAGCGGTTGTTTATTGCAACCGCTTAATTTCTACTGATTTTTATTGTTTGCTTTGCTGTTTTTGATTTTATCTATAAGGATGTATGCGCTTGATAGAACTACGCCTAATAATGCAGAATGTCCTGCAGCACTAAGAATACTTTTTGGTATTAATTTTAAATAATCAGTTGTTACACCATATTTTTTCATTGATTTTAAATTTTTTAAATAATTACCTAATTCATATGCGCCTTGTACTGTTGCTCCTAATCCGGCGCTGGCAACTGCACTTCTTGTAATGTATGATGCAGCTGAATTTGTCTTATTGTTAATTTGTCCAATTGAAAATACCCTAGGCATGCACACCTCCTTTTTGCTATTATAACACGCAGCAATAAAATTAGTTGCTAAAACTATAAAATAAGTTTATAAAAATTAATAGTGTACGATTGACATTTATTAATTTTGATGTAAAATTTAAATTGAGATTTTTTTCACGAAAAGGAGAATATAAAATGACAGCTACTGAAGAAAAGAAAACAACCGAATTGGTTGAAACTGTTGAACAGTTAGAAGCTCTTATCGACAGAGTTGCCGCAGCTCAAAAAGTATATGCAACATTCTCACAAGAACAAGTTGATAAAATTTTTAAAGCAGCAGCAACTGCAGCAGACAAGGCTCGTATTCCTCTTGCTAAAATGGCTCATGAGGAAACAGGAATGGGTATTGTAGAAGATAAAGTTATTAAAAATCACTTTGCATCTGAATACATTTACAATAAACATAAAAACACTAAAACTTGTGGTGTTATCGAAGAAGATAAAGCAAATGGAATTAAAATTGTTGCTGAACCTTTGGGTGTTTTGGCAGGTGTTGTTCCTACTACTAACCCAACTTCAACTGCAATTTTTAAATCATTAATTGCTCTAAAAACAAGAAATGGTATTATTTTTTCACCACACCCAAGAGCTAAAAAATGCACAATTGAAGCAGCTAAAATTGTTTTAGAAGCAGCTGTTAAAGCGGGTGCTCCTAAAGATATTATTGGCTGGATTGATGTACCTTCAATTGATTTATCAGGTTGCTTAATGAAACATAAAAAGATTTCTTGCATTTTAGCAACAGGTGGCCCAGGTATGGTTACTGCTGCATATTCATCAGGTAATCCTGCATTGGGTGTTGGTCCTGGTAATACATCAGCTGTTATTGATGAAACTGCTGATATTAAAATGGCAGTATCTTCTGTATTGATGTCTAAGACATTTGATAATGGTATGATTTGCGCTTCTGAACAATCAGTTGTTGTTGTAGATAGCGTATATGAAGAAGTTAGAAAAGAATTTGCATATAGAGGTGCTTATTTGTTAAGTGATTCTGAAATGCAAAAACTAATCGACCTTCCATTTATTGATCCACAAAGAGGAACAGCTCATCCGAAAATCGTTGGCCAAAGCGCACACACAATTGCAAAATTAGCAGGTTTTGAAGTTCCTGAAAATGCAAAAGTGTTAATTGCTCAAAGACCATCAGTTGATTGGGCAGATCCTTTCTCAAGAGAAAAATTATCTCCAATTTTAGCTATGTACAGAGCAGAAAACTTTGAACAAGCAGCTGATATGGCATATACGCTTGTATCAAAAGGTGGTGCTGGTCACACTTCTGTTTTATATACAGATGAACGCAAAAAAGATAGAATTGATACATATGCTAAGAAAATGCCTTCTTGCAGAGTATTGATTAATCAACCATCAAGCCAAGGCGGTATCGGTGACTTATACAACTTCCGTATGGAACCATCATTAACTCTAGGTTGCGGTTCTTGGGGTAAAAACTCAGTTTCCGGTAATGTTGGTGTTAGAGATCTATTAAACTACAAGAGAGTTGCTGAAAGGAGAGAAAACATGCTTTGGTTTAAGGTTCCTCAAAAAGTTTACTTTAAACGTGGTGCAACTGATTTAGCTCTACGTGAATTACAAGGAAGAAAAAAAGCATTTATCGTTACTGATAGATTTTTATTCAATTCTGGTGCTGCAGATCAAATTATTAAAGTTCTTGATGAAATCGGAATTGATCATGAAGTATTCTTTGATGTTAAACCGGATCCAACTCTTTCAACAATTGAAGATGCTTTTGCAATTATGAAACCGTTTGAACCAGATGTAATCATTGCTCTAGGCGGTGGTTCTCCAATGGATGCTGCAAAAGTCTTATGGTTAAAATATGAACAACCAGATACAGTGTTTGAAGATATTGCTATGAGATTTATGGATATCAGAAAGAGAATTTGTCAACTTCCTGAACTTGGTAAAAAAGCGCTTATGGTTGCTATTCCAACTACATCAGGTACTGGTTCTGAAGTAACACCATTCTCTATCATTACTGATGATAAATCTGGTGTAAAATATGCAATTGCTGATTATGCTCTAACTCCATCTATGGCAATCGTTGATCCTAACTTTGTTGATGGTATGCCAAAAGGTCTAACTGCTGCATCTGGTATTGATGCTTTAGTTCACGCTGTTGAAGCATATGTTTCTTGTATGGCAACAAACTTTACTAATTCCAATGCTCTAGAAGCTATTAAATTGGTATTTAAATATTTAGGTCGTTCATACCATGAAGGTGCTAACGATCCTATTGCAAGAGAAAAAATGCACTATGCAGCTACAATTGCAGCTATGGCATTTGCAAATGCATTTTTAGGATTATGTCACTCTATGGCACATAAATTAGGTGCTATGTTCCATGTTCCTCATGGCGTAGCTAATGCATTGTTAATCAGACAAATTATTAAATACAATGCAACTGATTGTCCTAAAAAACAAGCAACATTCCCTCAATATAAATATCCATGTGCTGTTGAAAGATATGCTCAAATTGCAGATGAATTGAAATTGGGCGGAAATACAAATGAAGAAAAAACTCAATTATTAATTGATGCTATCGATAAATTAATGACTGATATTCAACTTCCAAAATCAATTAAAGAATTTGGCGTTTCTGAAGAAGATTTCTACGCTAAATTAGATGAAATGGTTGAATTAGCATTTGATGACCAATGTACAGGTGCTAACCCAGTATATCCTCTAATGGAAGATATGAAACAGTTATACATTGATGCTTTCAATGGCAATGTATAGTTAGAATAAACGTAAAGCAAGGCTTGATTTTATTGAGCCTTGCTTTTTTAATGTTTGGATAAATTTATGAAAAATACTTTGTCGCAACGAACAATAAATAGATTAACGCAATACTATACGATACTTAGAGATTATTCTAAAAAAGATATTAAAAACATTACTTCGTCACAAATTTCTCAGTTGCTGGATATTGACGAGACTCAGGTACGAAAAGATATTAAAAGTATCAATTGCAAGGGTAAATGCAAAGTTGGTTATTCTGTTATTGATTTAAAATCCATAATAGAAGATGTACTTGATTACAAAGTTATTAAAAAAGCTTTTGTAATTGGTGCAGGTAATCTTGGTGTGGCGCTTTCAAGATATTCTAAATTCAGCGAATTTGGTCTTGAGATTGATTGTTTGTTTGATTTGGATAAGGATAAAATTGGCAAAATAATTGATGGCAAGGAAATTTTTAATATAAGCGAGTTAAAAAATAGAGTAAAATCAACGGGGATTAATATTGCTATTTTAACAACTCCAAATAAGGTTGCCCAGGAAGTTTGCGATTTTTTAGTCGAGTGTGGTATAAAATATATTTGGAATTTTGCACCAAGTATATTAATTGTGCCAAAAGATGTTAAAGTTTGGCATGAAAATATAATTGGCAGCTTTATTCAATTTTGTGCTGTTGAAAATATTAAGTAGCTTTTTTATCTTCTTTTTTGTTCAACATTTGTTCAAGTATAGGACTCATTTGAACATCAGAATTTATTTTTTGCTTTGCTTTTTCAGATTCATTTTTTGATATGGAGTTAGGGTTGTTTGAAGCAAAATGCCTATAATCATTTAATTCGTTGATTGCTAGCATATCAGCTACCCTTGACGCAGCTTTTTGTTCTTTTGTAACAAAAATTTCAAGTCCAACAACAGGCAAAAATGGTAGTATTGATTTTGCAATATCAAGCGCTTTGAAGCCTGATGCCATATTAGAGGTTTTCTTCAATATAAGTAAAGAAGAAAGTATAGAACCGACTAATCCAACGCTCGTAGATACAACTTCACCTATTGCCTCTGTTGATTCAGAATAGGCTTGCGATTTTTCATCCAACTTATTAAACATTTTAAATACATTGTTTTTAAGCTGATTAGCTCTATTTATTTGTTCATCAGATAAATTTATTTTGTCCTTAGCTTTTCTTAATTGAACTTCACGAATATTATTGTTTTTAACATATTCATTGTATTTTTTATTGTCTTTAAATAAGTTAATTACTTGTTGAATATAGCCAATTTTTTTCTTTTCTTGAGGCTTAACTTCCATGTTTTTGTATTTTTCTGGATCAACATAAACCAATTGTTCAGGATTTTCTAACAATTCATTTTTTGCCTTAAAACGCCCTACTCGAGAAGCCTGTTTTTGCAGTTTCGTTGTTAGAGCAACACTACCTATAAAATAACCACCCGAAACTATAGCAGCAATATATTTAGAATATTTTGAAACAGGTTTAATTTTTGATAGCAGCTTTTCAATTGCTGCAAATGCGACAATTCCGCTTGCTGATATAAGTCCAGTTAGTACATTAGTTGTAAGTTCTGTATTTTCGGCGTAATCTTGTGAAGCAATGTCAACTTTTTCGACAATATTTTGGATTAAATCTTGATCTCTTTTTGCTTGCAGTACATCATTTTCATTTAATTTTAAATTATCTATATTTTCAATTTCTTTTTGAATTTTTTGATTAAATTCTTTTTGTTGTTTTACTATATTTTCATCAGGTTTAAAAATTGTTTTAATTGAATCAATTATCCCTAATCCTTTATTGGCATTTAATGCACTTTTTGCTTCTTTTTTATCAACAGTTATTGTGTTAGCTATTTTTTCTTGTTCTTTTTCTTGAGTATCATCTAAAACTGCAAATTGATTTACACTTGATAATGTGCTCATCATTGCTTCGGTCCTACCCATTCTAGATGCCTTGAGTTGTTGAGAACATCCCCAAGTTGATAATGTCGTAATTGAAGTTAATAAGGCGCCGCCTGCAACAAAGGCAGCGGGGAATAATGATTTGATATTTTTAAAATTACCTTCATTTAATATATCTTTTAATGCATTTCTGGAATTTTTATTTACAAATGCAACAAGCGCACCCAATCCAATTGAAACATATGTTAAAAATTGCGCTATGGGTGCAGAAATTGTTTGTGTAATTTGCTCCATATCCTCTGCTTTAGTTTGAGAATATTCATCCATTACATTAACAGCATTTAAAATAATTTTTGCGCGTTTAATATCTTCCTCGTAATTTGGGATTTGAGTTTTATTGTTTTTGATGTATTCTAATTTTTTTTGTAGGTTTAAATCTCGTTGCTCTTTCCAGTCTTTATATTCTGGCTGGTGGGCTTTAAAATCCTGATAATTTGACAAAATAGACATGGTGATTCCTTTACTTATGTATAAATAAAGGATGGTTAATTGATAAAATTGATTAATAAATTAAAATTATTAAGTTTAATTAAGTAAAATTTAATAAAAAGTTATTGCAAAAAAATATTTTTTAGATAAGATAGATAATGCACCTCATATCAAGAGAGGTATAAAAAAAACCGAATTTGAATATATTTCAAAACCGGTTATATAATGAGTCTTGTATCGTTAGTAAATCTTAAAGCCCGATTATTATTGGGCTTTTTTTTAACATTAATTATTATACTATGCGCTACAATTATAGAAATACTACATATATACTATTTATAGACTGAAAGATTGTTATTCTGCTACTTTCACTGTTTCAAAGTCCATTTTTTCCCATATTTTGAAGCCACCATTGACTACCATTACCATATAGCCTCTTTTTGCTATTTCATAGGCTGTTTTATCTGCTAATGCACAATATTGACTGTAGCAATATACTATGTTTAACTTGTTTTTTTCAAACATGATTAAATGCTCGTCAAGACTATCGTATGGGACATGGATTGCATATGGGATGTGTCCTTCGATATAATCTTCATATTTTCTGACATCCACTATATTTATTTTATCAATTTCATGTTCAATCATTCTTTTTAATTCAAATGGTGAAATTATAAATGAAAGTTGATGTTGAAAAAATTCTTCTGCTTTTTTTGTATTTTCTGTTAAATATTTAATATCCATTTTTGCTCCTTATCTAAATCTATTCGACTGATATTGATAATATCTTGTAATGTATCTAATCGATTGATATTGATAATATTTATACAATACCTTCCCTAATTGCTTTAACTGCAGCTTGTGTTCTGTCGTCAACTACCAGTTTTTGAATTATATTGCACACATGAGCTTTTGATGTGTGTTCTGAGATATGTAATTCATCTGCAATTTGTTGATTTGATTTTCCGTCAACTACAAGTTTTAAAACTTCGTATTCTCTTGCTGTTAAATTTGCATGGGTTTGCTTGAAATTTGATCTGCTTACTTGCGTGTTTGGTATTACATTAGGATTTAATTCTCTTAAAATTTGAACAACTTTTTTGTCAATCCACATTGCACCTCTTGAAACAGATTGAACAATAAGATCAAGTAGTTCTGTATTTATGTCTTTTAATATATATCCATATATCCCCATTTTCATTGCTTTGTTTATAACATGTTCATTGATGTGCGATGTTAATATTGCAAATTTAACATTAGGTTTTTGCGCTGAAACTTTTTCAATTAAATCTAGGCCATTTATATCGCCTAATTCTAAATCCAAAAGTACAACATCAGGATTTTGTGCAACTATTTTATTAATCCCTTCTTTTCCGCTTGATGCTTCTGCTACAACACATACGCATGATGAGTTTTTAAACAATGATTTTATACCACAGCGGAATAATTTATGGTCATCAACAATCATTAATCTTATTTTTTCCTCGTTATTATTTAAAATTGTATTTTGCATAATTTCTCCTTAATTTTTTATAAGATTACCAGTTTATATTTATAAGTTCATTGCATTAATAACATTAAAGCGTGTAATTATAGCAAAAATTTAGATTTGAAATATACTTTATACAATTTTTTAAATTGGTCTGACAATTTAATAATTTTACGTTCCAGAATTCGATTTAAGGTTGATGTTTTTGTTAATTAGTATGTTTGGTATCCTTTGTTATATTTCTTCTGTTGTTACATAATATACATTATCATAACCAATCGTTTAACATGGAAAACCCATCAAAATGCAATTATATTCAGAAACAGTTTAGTAATTAAAATTAATGTAAACAACTGTATTTTTAGAATACGTAAATGATATAATTAAACTATGGAAAATAAAACTAAATATGATGTTGTAATAATTGGCGGTGGTACATCAGGTTGTGCTTGCGCTTATATGTGTGCAAAAAATAAATTAAAAACACTCTTGGTCGAAAAAAATAATTTTTTGGGCGGTTTGATGACAGGTGGACTTGTTGTTCCCGTTATGAAATCTTCTGTTAAAGAATATAATTGCGAATATTATTCTCAGCTTGTCAAAACAGCAAAAAAATATAAAGCACAAATTACATACAAAGACAAAAATGATGGTTGGTTTAATCCTGAGCTGCTTAAAATTGTATTAGATGAATTGCTTTTATCTCAAAACAACAGGAAATATCTCGATATTTTATTTGAAAGTGAAGTTTTGGCTGTTGAAAGAAATGATAAATTAATTACTTCTATTGTATTGAAGTCAAATTTATTATCAATACCAATCGAAGCGAGTTGTTTTGTTGATGCTACAGGTTCGGGTGAATTTTCTTTGATGTGCGGTTGTGAATTTTTGGATGATATATCAATTAAACAACAAAATTCATTAAGATTTATTTTGGGCAATGTTGACATTGAAAGGTTTGTAAAATTCATTAAAAATATTGATTACGATGAGGATATTACCAATACCTATCGAAACGATTTAGATACTAATGACGAAATTCATTTTACAACTGCATCAACTTGGGATACTAATAAAGTTTGGGCATTGGATAAATATCTTAAAAAAGGTGTTCGCGACGGTATTTTACTTGACTCTGACAGAAATTATTTTCAAATTTTTTCTGTTGCCGGCGCACGCAACGAAGTTGCATTTAATTGTCCCAGAATTAATAACTATCTGGATAATCCCTTTAAGTATTCTCTTGAATTAATTGAGGCCAGAAAAGCTATTTATAGGTTGTACAATTTTACAAAAAAATATTTTGATGGTTTCGAAAATGCTGTTATAGTTAATATTGCAACTCAAACAGGAATTAGAGAACAAAAAAGAATTAAATCTAAATATATTTATTCAAAAGAAGATATTATTTCGGGTAAGGCTTTTGATAATCCTGTTTTAGAGGCAAATTATCCTATAGACATACATTCTAAAGATAAAGATAAGTCGCTGTTGGTTAAGACGGTTAATTATAGTTTACCTGTTGAGTCTTTAATCAGTTCAAACTTGGATAATCTCTATGCAATCGGCAAATTGGTTGGAGCTGATTTTGAAACACATAGTGCACTAAGAGTCCAAAAAAGTTGTATGTCTATGGGTGAAGCTGTTGCAAGACATATAAAGCAAAAATTATTTTCCAATACAGAAATTTGAAAATACATTATCCAATATGCTGTCTGTTAAAACCTCGCCTGTAATTTCATCAAGCGCTAAAATAGAACTTTTTAAATCCATTGCATATAAATCAGCTAAGTCTTGTTCTAATGAGGTTTTGATAACATTTTCAAGGGCTTCTTTAGCTCTTAACAAGCAGGTTTGCTGACGTTTATTTGTTGTGTAGTTGGTATCGTCAATAACTAAATTTTTAATTAATGATGATATTTTATTTTTTAATTTATCAATACCAAATCCGCTTTTTGAGCTTATTTCTATGGCTTCAACATTATCTTTTTTTTCTAATATATCAGCTTTTGTTTTGACAAATATAACTTGCTTGTTTTTGGCAAGCTCAATTAATTTTGTATCAATTTCTGAAATATTTTTTTCATATAAAAATAAGACTATATCGGATTGTTTTATTGCTTCAATTGAGTTATCTATCCCGATTTTTTCAACTTCGTCGGCACTGTTTTTATCTCTTATTCCTGCAGTGTCAATAAAATTTATTATATAGCCATTCAGGTTAATCGCTTCTTTGATAGTATCTCTTGTTGTTCCGGCGATATTTGTTACAATGGCTCTTGTATAGTTTAGCAATGAATTAAAAAGTGAGCTTTTTCCAACATTGGGTTGCCCTATTAGACATGCGCTTATACCATCTCTTATAAAATCATGGCTTTTGGCGTTATTTAATATTTCATCAATTTGCAGAATTTTATCATTACATATCGAAACGATTGATTTATTATCAACTTCTGCTACATCTTCAGGAAAATCTATTGATGCAATAACTTTGGAATAAATTTCAATTAAATCATTTTTTATTAAATTAATTTTTTCTTTTAGATAACCGCCAAGGTTATTAAGTGCGTTTTGTGCAGATTTGGTGCTTTTAGCATTGATTACATCTAAAACTGCTTCAGCTTGCGACAGGTCAATTCTGTGATTTAAAAAAGCACGTTTGGTAAACTCGCCTTTTTGGGCAACCCTAACACCTTTTGATAGTATTAATTCGAGAATTGAATTAATAATTGCAGGATTTCCATGGGTTTGAATTTCAACAACATCTTCACCTGTATAGCTGTGTGGAGCTAGAAAGGGGAGTAATATGACTTCATCTAATTTATTATTATTTTCATCAAGAATGTAGCCATAATTAATACATTTTGGCTTAATTTCTTTGGAGAAAATCGACTTAGCAACTTTAATTGCTTTATCTCCGGATATTCTTATAATTCCAACTGCCGATAGTGCTTGCGGAGTTAATGTTGCACAAATTGTATCAAAATTATTTTCCATATGATAATTTTATCATGTTTATAGTAAAATTAAACTTAAATAATTTAGACTTTTATTTAATGAGGAGAATATATGGATTTTGTAACGTTAACAATAGAAATTTTAAACAAACTAGCCTCTTTTGCAGGGTCCTATGGCATGGCAATTATAATTTTTACTATATTAATGCGTCTTTGTTTATGGCCTATTAATGTTTCTCAGCAGCGCTCCATGAAAAATATGCAAACACTTACGCCAAAAATGAAGATGATTCAAGAAAAATATAAAAATAATCCTCAATTGATGCAACAAAAAATGATGGAATTTTACAAAGAGCACAATTTTAACCCAACAGCAGGTTGTTTGCCTATGTTAATTCAAATTCCTGTTTTTATCATGTTATATAGTGCTCTTATGAGTCCTCAATTTATCCAAATGGCAGGAAATACAAATTTCTTATTTATAAATCGACTTGATGCAACAATTAAATCTAATGCAGGTGTTTCACTTGACGGTAAATTTTCGGTAGGTAAAAATGCGCAATTTCAAGCCGGCAAGTCTGCTAAAGTATTTTTGCTAAATAATCAAGTTATCGAAAATGTAAAAATTGAAAAACCACAAAAAGCTGTGTCTATTCAAGGTGAAATCGAACAAGATAAACCAATTGAACTTAAAATTTCACTTGATAGTTTAAATTTGAAATTCGCTCAATTGGATAAAATTCAAAAAGCAGAACTTTCTGTTATGAATATCATGACAAAAGAAACTGAAAATATTGAATTTACAAGAAGAGGCGATATTTTGGTTGCTTCAGTACCTACAATTCCTGCACAAAATGCTATTCATTATGATGTAATTTTATTAGTTGCATTATTTGGTATAACAATTTGGCTTTCACAAAAAGTAATGATGGCAACAACCAAAACAAAAGGCCAAGATGCAACTCAAGAAGCAATCCAAAAATCTATGGGTACAATAATGCCGGTTATGATTGTTCTGACTTTTGTATTTATTCCAATTCCGGCAGGTGCTTTATTATACTTGGTTACCAGCAATATTTTCCAAATTGCTCAAACTATAGTTATAAATAAGCAATTGGAAATTGAAGAACACAAAAAAACAATAGAAAAAGACAAAGAAAAAGGTATAATTGACGCAAAAGTTATTGATTCAAAAGTAATTGAAAACGAAGATAAAAAGTAATAAATATCCTACAAAAATTTTATTTTTTAGCTGTATGCTTTAAAATATAAGTATTTTATACTAAAATCAGTTAGAAAAGGGTAATTACTTTGAGTGAAAAACTAATAATTAAAGGTCAAAATCCAACAAAAGGTGAAGTTTCTATCAGCGGAGCAAAAAATTCAGTATTGAAGTTGATGGCAGCTTCTCTTTTGTGTAAAGATACTTGCGTGATATATAATGTGCCTTGTTTATCTGACGTCGAGATAATGCTTGAAGTATTGTCAGAGCTTGGTGCAAAATGTATTTATGATAAAGAATTGAAAAAAGTTGAAATTGATTCTTCAAATCTTACAAATTGTACGGCATCTAAAGAATTTGTTTCAAAAATGCGTGCAAGTTTTTGCGTTCTTGGTTCGCTTGTGGGGAGATTAAATGAAGCTAAAGTTGCACTCCCCGGTGGATGCAAAATTGGTGAGCGTAGAGTTAATTTTCATATTAAGGGACTTGAAGCTCTAGGTTGTAAGTGTACTATAGATGATGGTTATGTAATCGCAAAAGCAACAAAATTATCAGGTGCAACTGTGTGCTTTGATATACCATCGGTTGGTGCAACTGAAAATGTTATGATGGCTGCTGTTTTGGCTGATGGGGAAACAATTATTCAAAATGCTGCTCAAGAGCCTGAAATTGTTGATTTAGCAAATTTCCTTAAATCTATGGGGGCGCAAATTGAAGGAGCTGGTACTAATCAAATTGTAATTACCGGCGTTAAACAGTCCGATTTAAAAGGCTGCGAGTATACTACTTTACCTGATAGAATTGAAGCCGGCACTTACATGAGTATAATTATTGCGTCACGAGGACAAGGAATAATTAAAAATATTTTCCCAAACCATTTGACCCTTTTTACAGGAAAACTTCTTGAAATGGGTGCTAAAATAAAATTAATTGACCCAAATACAATGGAGGTTTCAAATAACCAAAGATTAAAAGCCATGAATTTTATTACTCAGCCTTATCCGGGTTTTCCTACTGATCTTCAGGCTTTGGCTATGGCTTTATTGTGTTGTGCTGATGGAATTTCAGTTGTAACCGAAAGTTTATATGAAAATAGGTTTATGCATATTCCGGAATTATGGAAAATGGGTGCTAACATTATTGTAAATAAAAAACATGCCATTATAAAAGGTGTTGATTGTCTTGTGGGTACACAAGTCCAATCAACTGATTTGAGAGCTGGTGCAGCACTCGTTACGGCAGCTGTTATGGCTCGAGGCGAAACTGAAATTGGAGCTTTAAGTCATATCGATAGAGGATATGAAAATTTTGTAGATAAACTTCGCGGGCTTGGTTTGGATGTTGTTAGAACTAATGACAATTCTCAAGGTGATATGATTGGAGAAATAAATGGCACAAGAATATAAAAGATGGTATGATTATGACCCTCTCTTGCTTAAAGTTATAAATATGCTTAAAGATTACCAAGATGAACTTAAAGAGCAAGCTGGTGAGTTTTTAGAATCAATTGAAAAAAAAGTTTCCAAAGAGGCGATTGAAAAGTTTTATCAGCTTGTTAAGCCAATTAATGGTGGCTCAAGATGGTATGATAAGGATCCTGTAATTTCAAGAACGGTTGAATTACTTAGAGTTGTGCCTCCTGATGTTCAAAAAAAAGCGGCACAAATGTTTATAGAAACGCTTCAGAAAAACGGAATTAGAGTCGAAGAATAATTCATTTTGCATATTAATCAATATTTTTTGCGTTGTTGCGTTTGCTCTTTGTTTTAGTTTTTCTTTTGTTAATTTAATTGAGTTGGAAATTTTGTAAAATTCAAAACATCTTTGATATGTATATTCTTTAATCAAAAGCGAATTAGCAATCCTTGCTTCATAATTAATTAGTTGAGATGAATTCATTTGTTCATCATAATATTCGTTTATTTTATCTTCTAGTGAACTTGTTGAAATCATTTTATCCTCTTGAATATTTGTTTATATCATCTTTAATAATGGCTCTTGCTCTTGCAATTCTAGATTTTACCGTTCCTATTGTTGTGTTTGTTATATTTGATATTTCATCATAACTTAAGCCTTGAATTTCTCGCAAAGTAATTGGTATTTTATAGTGTAGCGGCAGATTTTCAATTGACGTCTTAATAATTAGGTCAAGTTCATTGTTGAGTATTGCCTCTTGGGGGTTTGAGTCATAGTCTGGTACTTCAATCGCAGCACTATCATCATTTTTAATAAGCGGAATTTCTGTTGACTTTCTTTTATTTTTTCTCAAATAGTCATAATATGAATTTATTATTATCTGATTAAGCCAAGTTTTAAAATATTTTGGATTTTTAAGCTGTGTTATTTTTTTGCTTAATTTAATTAATACATTTTGCATTATATCTGCAATATCGTTTTCATCTTTTTTAAGATAAAAAAGTGTTGAATATATATTGTCTTGTTCTTGTTTAATTAGTTCAATTAACGCTAATTTATCTGAGTTTATTGCTCTTTTGATTATTTCTAATTTTTCTTCATTCATAAAATTAGACTATTAAATTTTATCTTATTTCGCTATAATCTGATATATATATTCAATAGGATAATATTTATGTACTTTAGAATAATAGATGCTAATTTAAATAGGGCTTGTGAAGGGCTTAGAAATATCGAGGAATATACCAGATTTGTTTTAAACAATAAAGATATATCAAAAGAATTGAAAAATCTGCGTCACCAGATTACAATGTTTTTTGAGCCTATTTATGACAAATTGGTTAACTCTCGTGATACAACAAATGATGTTGGGGTTAATATTGAAAATATAACAAAAAAGCAATCAAATTCTGATGTTGTGAAAGCTAATATAAAAAGAACACAGCAAGCCCTTAGAGTATTGAATGAATATGGGTCTTTGAATGATTGTTATAGATATAAAATGTATGAAATAGAAAAAGAGATTATGAAAATTGCAAATACTGAAAAGAAAACCAATATTAAACAAGCATTATTGAATAACAAAAATATTTATTTAATAACTTCACAAAATAATTTAAGTGAGGATGAATTTATTGATAAAATCGCTCAAATTTTAAATGCAGGAGTAAAATTAATCCAATATAGGGAAAAAAATAAAACTGCACAAGAGATTATCAAAATCGGCAAAAAGCTTCGTCAGCTTTGTTCAATGTATGACGCTCTTTTAATTGTAAATGATAGGGTCGATATTGCTAAAATTATTGACGCTGATGGTGTTCATCTTGGTCAAGATGATATAGATATAAATTCAGCAAGAAAAATCTTAGGGGATGATAAAATAATTGGAATTTCAACTCACAAGCCTGATGATGCAATTATTGCACAAGATAATAATGCCGATTATATCGGTGTTGGTCCTGTTTTTAAAACTCCAACAAAACCAAATACCGATCCTGTTGGACTAGAATATGTAAAATGGGTTAAAAATAATATTAGAATTCCTTTTTATGCCATTGGTTCTATTGATGAAAATAATATCTTCAAAGTTGTAGAAGCAGGTGCGACAAAAGTTGCAGCTATAAGAGCATTAATGGATTCAAGTGATATAAATATGACTGTGAAATTATTTAGTGAGGCATTAAACCATGGCAACAATTAATTCAACTAAATTTTTAGATTTTAAATCTGCATTATCTCCATCAGGTCATGACTGGTATTATGTTAAAAGGACCAATGACAGACCTAATACCGATAGTGCTGTTGCTATAACTACTTTAGTTAAAGTAAATGGTGAATATAATTTTTTATTTATTAAGACAAATAGACCGCCTATTTCTTCTGAAAATAAGGCAAAATATTGCCTTGAATCTCCGGCAGGTTTAATTGCGGATAACGACAAAGATGAAACATTGATTGAATGCGCTAAAAAAGAGTTGCTCGAAGAGGCGGGACTTGTTGCCGATGAGATGTATATTGAATTAAAAAATTCCTCTACAAGCGCAGGTTTATCAAGCGAAACTTTGACATATATTACAGCAATTTGCAACTCTTATGATATTATTCAAAAACCTGTTTCTGATGGAGGCATTATTTTAGATAGATTTTTTATTCCTGTCGATAATATAGATAAATATCTAAAAAATATAAATCAAAATGAAATATCTGTTGCAGCTGCACTGGTTTGCGGCGTATATTATGCGCTTTTAAGAATTAATTCTCACTAAAAATCAATAATTTTTCAATATTTACATTTAAATATTTTGATAGTTCGTATATTTTGGCTAAAGACATGTTTGCCTTGCCTCTTTCTATGTTTGCAATATAGTTTTGTGAAACATTCATGATTTCAGCAAGTTGTTCTTGTGTAAGATCTTTTTTTATGCGCTCTATTTTTACGTTTTTCCCAAATTTCTTTAATAATATATCTTTATCCATATTTATAAGTATATAAATATTGACTTATAAATTTAAGAGTGTTATAAGTTATAATATATAACTTATAAATTATATCTTTTGGGGAATTATGAAACACAAACATTTATCATGCCAAAAAAATGGCTTTTCGTTGGTAGAATTACTTATTTCGCTTATCATCATAAGCTGTATAACTGCTGCTTTTACACCATTAATAACAAAGAAATTTTCATCTGGTGTATTTGGATCTGGTGGTGGTTCTGTTAGTGATATTACAAATGAATGTGATAAATTTAGTTCTAATTGTACATTATGTACCAATGATTTTTGTATAGTGTGTAGTGGATTATCTTGTGGAGTTGATGAATATAAAGATACTAAGACATGTAGTTGTAAAAAGTGTGTGGATAAATATGGAGCTGATTGTAATAAATGTAATGATAATAAATGTTTAACCTGTCCTAATGGAGAGTATTTAGATAATAGTGATGAAAGTTGTAAAAGCTGTACTAATAAATTTTCTAATTGTACAAGCTGTGATGAGAATAAGTGCGCAGCTTGTAAAGATGGGTATGTTTTAGAAAATCCTACTTCATCTAATCCTTGTACCAATTTTGAATGCGGTGGAGATGATTTTATTCAAATTGGGTCTTTGTGTATTACAAAGAAAAACATGGGTGATGGAGATAAACTGACTATACCTAGCGGGGTGAATGTAGTGAATGCAGGAACAAGTTGTTCGCCAAGTGCAAGCAATTTATGCTGTTGGAAAGGTACAACTGCAAGTCCTTGTGATAATGAAAACGGCGGCGGTTATAGCGGTTGTACAAGAACGGTTTGTGAATGGTATGCCGCTGATTATATTTGTAAGA
Source organism: Candidatus Gastranaerophilales bacterium (assembly GCA_944323195.1). Taxonomy (GTDB): domain Bacteria; phylum Cyanobacteriota; class Vampirovibrionia; order Gastranaerophilales; family Gastranaerophilaceae; genus RUG14156. The sequence continues at coordinate 1,371 of CALURR010000075.1, read as the reverse complement.
ATTTCAAAGCAGGAGGCTATACTTGGCGCTTAGCGACAACATCTGAAATGTCTAATTGGGCAAATAACTCTAAAGGTAAAGGCGTTAACGGACTTCAACTTTGCGACGACTATTCAGGTTACTCTTCAGCTCAGTGTCACTTTACGACTAGTTGCCCAGGGTCGAAGGGTAATTGGTGCAGCCCGCACATCGTGTGGAGTGGTACTGTTTTTAGTTCTTCCTATGCTTACTTTTACTACTTGCTTAATGGTGGTTGGAATCAGAATACCAACATTCGCACGTCCGCCGTTTCGGTGCGCTGTGTTTCATCCATGCCTCAAAGTTGCGCTGATAGATTTGGTGATGGCTGCTTGACTTGCGATGGGTCAACTTGTTTATCCTGTGATAGCGGTTATATTTTAAAAGATGGAAAATGCGTTGTTGATTGCGCTTCAAAATTTGGTTCAAGTTGTAGTGAATGCAATATGGCATTTTGTACAAAATGTGCTGATGGGTATCATATGAGCTCAAATTCAAGCGGTAATCCGGCATGTGAAAGTGATTTTACATGTTCCGGTAGCGATTTTATGCAAATTGGAAGTCTATGTGTTACAAGGAGAAACATGGGTGATAGCACAGCGCTTGCAATCCCAAGTGGAGTGAATGTAGTTAATGTAGGTTCGACTTGCAATGCTTCAGGCTCAAATAAGTGTTGTTGGAAAGGTACAACTGCAAGGCCTTGCAATAATGAAAATGGCGGTGGATATTCCGGCTGTAACAGAACAGTTTGCAATTGGAGTGCCGCAGATTATATCTGTAAAAATTTTAGCGCAGGAGGTTATACTTGGCGCTTAGCCACAACAAGTGAAATGTCTAATTGGGGAACAAATTCGACTGGTAAAGGTGTGAATGGATTACAGCTTTGCCATTGGAGCTCGCAATATTTAGCAGCCGAATGTGGCTCCTTAAAAAGTTGTCGAGGTTCAGGCAATGATTATTGCAGACCAGATTATGCATGGAGCACTCCCCATTCTGACTTTTTTTGTTATCTTTACAATACTGATTTTAAATGTTCCTATAGTGGAGTTTCATCTGCTAATTCTGTTCGTTGCGTTACAGAATTATAAAAAACATTTTAAATTTAATTGTACATTGAAAATTAAAATAACTTTATTAGATTAAATGGTTAAACTACGTCAGGTTTTTATCAAGTTTTGCTATAGCAAAACATATATATCTTGGTCGTAACCCCAATAATTATGACGCAGGCGGAAATTTTCTTCTTTTCGATTCACTTTTCTTCTTTTTCATTTCGCCGTTTGAGAGAAAAAAGAAGAAAAGTGAACAATTACTTAAAGGCAAAAGAGGTTTTACTATTCATTAGACCCTGAA
>CALURR010000074.1 GCA_944323195.1 Candidatus Gastranaerophilales bacterium | reverse complement strand
CATCTTTTCTTCTGAAACGAATATTTGCTCTGCGAGCTTGATAATCGCCAAAATTAGAACATGATGAAATTTCTTTGTATGAATTATATGATGGCATCCATACTTCTAAATCATAACATTTTTTTGCACTAAATCCAATATCGCCTGTTGATAGACACACTCTTCTATAAGGCAAATTCAATAATTGTAATACATTTTCAGCATCTTGTGTTAGTTTTTCGTGCTCAGCCGCTGAGTCTTCGGGTTTTGTTAATTTAACAAGCTCAACTTTGTTGAATTGATGTTGTCTGATTAAACCTCTTGTGTCTTTACCTGCTGAACCTGCTTCTCTTCTAAAACAAGGAGTATATGCTGTCATATATTTAGGTAGGTCATCTTCTGATAAGATTTCATCTTGATATATGTTTGTAACAGGTACTTCTGCTGTTGGAATTAAATATAAATCTTCATCCACGCATTTAAACATATCTTCTTTAAATTTCGGAAGTTGACCGGTTCCTGTCATGGTTTTGGTGTTTGCCATAACAGGCGGTAAGATTTCTTCATAACCTCTTGTTAAAGTATGAGTGTCTAAAAAGAAGTTAATGATTGCACGTTCTAATTTTGCACCCAAATTGCGATATAGGGTAAATCTTGTGTGCGCTAGTTTAACGCCTCTTTCAAAATCTAACATACCAAGCTCAGGGCATAAGTCCCAGTGTGCTTTAAATTCAAAATCAAATTTAGTAGGCTCACCCCATCTTTTAATTTCAACATTGGCGCTATCATCAGCTCCAATTGGAATTTCAGGATCCGGTGTGTTTGGTATTCTTAAAAGCGTATCTTTTTGTTTAATGTCAAGCTCGTTTAAACTTTCTTCAAGTTTTTTTGCTTCTTCGCCTAATGCTCTAATTTCAGCTTGAATTTCAGTGGTATCGATGCCTTCTTTTTTCATAGCACCGATTTTATTTGATTCCGATTTTCTTTTTGCTCTTAAATTATCAAGTTCAAATTGAAGCTTTCTTCTTTGTTCGTCTATTTTTATAACTTCATCAATTGATAGTTCGGGATTTCTTCTTTTTAAAAGTTCATTAATTTTTTCAGGATTTTCTCTGATTAATTTAATATCTAGCATTTTATACTTCCTTATCTTTGATTTTATTTAAATATGCTTTTAATTCTTTGATTTGACGAGGCTTAATTTGTTTAATTTGTCCTTTTTTTAAGCCTGTAAGTTCAATATTGGCATGTCTTATACGTTTTAAATTTATCACATTATGACCTAAAAATTCAAACATTTTTCTAATTTGTCTGTTTAAACCTTGATATAAAACAATTTCAAAAAGGGTATCTTGCTTTGTTTGCTCTAATATAGCCCAATCGCAATAGGCAATTTTGCCCTTTTCTATTTCAATTCCATCTGTTAATTTTTTTAATTGTTCGTCATTTAATTTGCCATCCACTTTTACAATATAGGTTTTTGCAACTTTAATGGATGGGTGAGTTAATTCATAAGCTAAATTGCCATCATTTGTCATAATGATTAAGCCTGAAGAGTCTTTATCCAGTCTGCCAACCGGATTTAAATGTTTATATTCATCAGGTAGAATATCATAGATTGTTTTTCTGCCTTTTTCGTCTGATTTTGTTGTAATATAGCCTGTTGGTTTATAAAATTTATAGTATTCTAATTTATCTGCCCTTAAAAGTTTTCCGTCTATTGTAACTTTGTCTTTTGTTCTGATTTCAAAACCCAGCATAGTTACAACAACGCCATTAACCTTAACTTTGCCTGATAAAACATATTCATCAGCTTTTCTTCTTGAACAAAAACCGCTTTGCGCAATATACTTATTAATTCTCATAGGAAAATTATAGCACAATTATTATTTTTAGATTATTTTGGCAATTTTTTTAAAGAAAAATACTTTATATAATAAAAGAGGTATATTATGAGAAAAAGTTTCAGAAAATTATTATTGAATATTTATAAAAAATTTAGTAAAAAGAAAAAATATACAATAGATAAAAGTTTATTATCAGCCAACGACGGCAATAAAAGTTGTCATATTAATTCAAGTGCTACTTTAACAATTGAAAATAAACAAGTTGATATGAGTTATCAAGCTCGAATTGAAAAATTGCTTGATGCTTATATAAATAAGCCTGAAAAACTTTTTGAATATATTAAAGGTTCAGGTACAAAAGTATTTTTAAATAAACACGCAGCAAAAATTTTATCAAAAATAAAAGAAGAAGAAGGATTGATTTATCCTAAAAAAGGCTTAAAAGCTCTATATTTGAATTTAATATTTAATAAAAAATTCTCATTTGAAACAGATGAAATGTTTGTTTTGAGTTCGTATAACGTAAATCTTGTTGCTATGTCATATCAATTTTATAATTGGTATGCTTGTAAGATGAAATTAAACGGATATGATTTTGTTTCACAAGAAAAATTTAAAAATGTTTTTGAAATTTGCGAAACAGATAAAGTTAATGATTTATCTTTTGAAGAAATAATATCTTTAAAAAATGCCATAAAAAGAGATATTGAAGCGATTGATTTTGTAAAACAATTAGTTAGTCAAAAATCAACCGCAAAGAAAAACTTAGAGAAAATCAAAATGGGTCAAACTGTTAGAGTTTAATCGATTAAAATATCCATTTCTTCTTTTAGAGTTCTTTTAATTGAATTAATCTGATAGTTTATTTTCCAAATATCTGATTTTTTTGAAGCATATTTAAGCATATTTTTTAAAATAGATAATTCTATTGTGTATCTTGTGTATGAATTTTTAAATTCTTCACAATTGCTTCTAAGCATAAAATCTCGATATTGAAGTTTTGCTGCTATATATAATGCTGTTTTTTTAGAATAACGATTTTCAAGCTGGCTTTTTGGTTTTACTAAAGTTTTGCTCATAAAATGAACCCTCATAACAATCAACAACAAAGACAATACTTATTAGTTTTAATTCCACAAAACACAACTTTTAAGCATTTATTTTTGTAAATTTTTCACTTGATTAGAGAGGGTTTCAACCTTATTTTTAATGTTGAAATTTGAACTATTTTTATCTAGTAAAATTTCTTCAAGAGTCTTATTTATCGCTTCGTTTATTGCTTTTTTATTTCTTTCATCAAAATCAAATTCAATAAGATTATCAAGTTGTTTTGCACTTATACATCTTGATTGTTCATATAAATCAGGTGAACATTTTTTAAAATATTCATCTTCAAGCGCCTCTTTGTTGGCTGGCAAAACATTAGTTATTTTTGCAAGTTCAAGCTGATTTTGTTTATTGGTTAGTTTTAGCGCAAATTTCAAAGCCAATTCCTTATGTTTAGCTTTTTTTGGAATAATTAAATTCATTAACGAAACATCAAATTTATTATTTGAGCCTGTTAATTGGCTTGATAGAGCTGATTTATTATAAATATCAGGAGCGTTTTGTTTAATCATATTGATAAAATTTGACCCTGCAACAATAATTAGGGTTTGACCTGACATATATTTTTCAATTATTTCTCTATGATTAGAAGCTAAAATATCTTTTGGAAGTTCGTTGTTTTTATACATTTTATCAAAACCGGAAAATATTTTTTCTGTTTGTTCTTTATCTTTTTTGTTATCAAAAGAATAGACATCATATTTATTTAAAATTTTAGCTAGAGTATCGTTTTCATTAATGCTTGAAGCAAAAGGAGCAATATTAGAGCAAGTTTTTAATTCAGATGAAATTTTAAACAGTTCATCATAAGATTTTATAAATTTTTTATTTAAACATTTGTCGTAAATTTCTTTATTGTAAATAGTTACAGAGCTTGTGGCATAAAATGGAAGAGCGTAAATTTTGTTATTATATTTTAATTTATTAACAAGATTTTGATTGTATTGTTTTGTATCGTCTTCATTAAAAAATTGAAGTGCATTTCTTTGAGCTAAAAGTACTGAAAAATCAGGATTTAAATTAATTAAATCAGGAGGAGTGGATGATAATATTGAAGCAAGGGTTCTTTTTTGTGCTTCTTGGATAGGAATATCTATCCAATTGATTTTATATGGTGGATTTTCTTTTTCAAAATCGGCTATGATTTTATTTAGTTGTTTTTCATAAATCGGTTTTAGTTGAATTGACCAAAAAGTGATTTTGTAATTATCTTTTTTGTTGAATTTCATAGAAAAAATGAAACCTGAAATGATAATCAATAAAAGTAAAATGCCGATTATAATTTTTTTCATTATTACTAAACTCCGCCTGTGATATAATTATACTATGAATTTATTTGATTCGCTAGAAAATAATAATAAACAAATTCCATTGGCACAATTAATGCGCCCTAAAACTTTGGATGAATATTTAGGTCAAACAAAAGTTATAAATGAAAATTCGCCTTTTTTAAGACTTTTAAAAGCAAAAAGATTATTTTCATTTATCTTATGGGGTCCTCCCGGGTGTGGTAAAACTACTCTTGCTCGATTATGCGCTAACTATCATAGTGCTAATTTTGTTGAGCTTTCTGCTGTTAATTCAGGAGTAAAAGACATTAAAGAAACGGTTGATTTAGCTAAACAAAAATTAAGAGAAGGCATCAAAACAATTGTTTTTATTGATGAAATTCATAGATTTTCAAAAACTCAGCAAGATGCATTGTTACCCCATGTTGAATCAGGATTGTTTTATTTTATCGGTTCAACCACCGAAAATCCTTCATTTCACACTGTGCCTGCTTTAATATCTCGAGCACAGGTTATTATGCTCAATAAGATAGATAAAAATTCTATTGAAAAAATCATCCTTAAGGGTTTTAACTATCTAAATAAAACCTATGGAGAAAAAAAATTGGATGATGATGCCCTAAAAACAATAGTTGAATTATCTCAAGGGGATGCAAGATATTCACTGAATGCTATTGAGAATTCTTATTTTGCAAGTGATGAAGTTATAACTAAAAATATCGTTGAAGAACTTTTACAAAAATCAAGTGTCAGATATTCAATTGACTCTCATTATGACTATGCTAGCGCATTTCAAAAAAGTTTAAGGGGGTCTGACGCTGATGCTGCTATATATTACCTTGCTAAAATGCTTATTTCGGGCGAAGATCCAAGATTTATTGCAAGAAGATTAATAGTTGTAGCCTCTGAAGATGTTGGAAATGCAGATTTTAGAGCTCTTTTAATGGCCGAAGCAGCACTTAGAGCAGTTGAACATCTTGGTATGCCTGAAGCAAGAATAACACTGGCGCAAGCAGTTGAATTTGTTGCAAGAGCCAAAAAATCAAATAGAGCAATAAAGGCAATTGATAATGCTATAGCTGATATTAAATCAGGACTTGATTTTCTTCCTCCGATGCATTTAAGAGATGCCCATTATAAAGACGCTTCAAAATATGGTTTTGGAAAAGATTATGTTTATACTCACGACAACCCTGAATTTAAACAGCAATTTTTACCTGATGAAATAAAAGATAAAAAATATTTTATATAAAAATATTGCAAAAATGTTTTTTGTCATATAAAATATATCTACTAAAGCAATTATATAATGTAAATTTTTGTTAAGCTAAAAAATCTTAAAATAGCAACAAATTTTATGTTTGTATTTTATACAGATGTGTGTTGACTCATAGGAGAAACCAAATATGCAAATAGGTGCTATTAACTCAGTTAATTTTAAAGGTGTTCAAAAAGCAGACAGTGAGATGGTTAAATCAGGTAAACCTGAATATCTAAAAGATAAAACTATTGACGTTGATTATTTAAATTTATCATCTGACGATGAGACAGACAGTTTTGACGAAGTTTCTGCTGATGAATTTGTTGATGGATTAAATAAGTTTAAGCAAGATGTAAAAAATGCAAAACAAAATGTTCACCCTTTAACTTGTTTAGCAGGTACTGTTGCTGCTCTTTGTGCTTTAACTAAAGGTAGTAAAGCTATTGCTTGGACAAGAAGTGCTGCAGCTCTTGCAGGTGGAACAGCTGCAAAAGGCGTGGTTAAAGCAGCTTCAAAAGTGGTTAAATCAATAGACACTGAAAAAGCAACAGGAAAAATTAACGGCTTAGTAGCGAGACTTTCTGAGAAGAGCAATGTAAATAATCCTAAAATTGAAGAAGCGGTTGTAAATACAGTTGATACAGTATTTTCAAGAACAGTTAACGGTGTGGCTGAAAAGAAAGGCAATGCGTTTGTTAAAGTGTTAAATAAATTCGGTATATATTTAAATGCTCCAAGTTTATTTGATGTTGGCGTTGCAACTATTGGTGCATACAAAGCTGCTGATATTATTTCTGATGGTTCTGAAGCAAGTCTTGACAGTTTTGCAATTAGTGAAAGCGCTAAGAAAAATTTTGGCAAAGAGTTTGCAGCAGAAGTCTTTAATGTAATTGCTTCATAAAGGAGAATGGTATGAATATTGATTTCCCTAAAATTAAATCAAATGCGATAAATGGTTTAAATAGTGTTGGCAATGCTGCCTATGCTGCTAAAGATAAAGCTGTAGATTTTGCACATCAAGCAAAGGATAAAATTGCGTCAAGCGATGCTTTTATAAAATTAAATGATACTTTAAAAGCAAACGGTATCGAAAAGAAAACTGTTGTTGGCGGTGCAGTTTTAGTTTGTGCATTAGCTCTTGCAGGTAAAACTGTTAAAGGTATTGCAAATAAAATTAAAGAAATGAAAACAAAGTAAGAATAATAAATAAACAAACAAAACCAACCTATTTTTAGGTTGGTTTTTTAGTATATTGCTATATCAGCTAATTTTATTTTTTTTAAATTAATAATATAAATTTAAAAAAGATAGGTAAATTTAAAAAAATGAAAAAAAATATAGCAGCTTTTTTATTATTTAATATTTTGTTTTTTAACATGGCTTTGGCAGATGTTTCTTCAAAACCAAATTTAAAATACCCAAGTTATGACTCTTTATATTTGAATAAAGATAAATTTGAGGATATAAATCGAAGAATTTTTTATTTTAATTTAAAATTAAATAAATTATTTGTAAAAAGAGTGCACATTTTATGGGCATCTTTGTTTCCGAGTTTTATAATTGATAGCATAAATTCTCTTTATTCAAACATTGAATATCCAAAAAGACTTGTAAGTTCTCTGTTGCAAAGAGATTTTGAGGCAGTTAAGCATGAGTCTAAAAGATTTTTTATAAATACAACTCTTGGAGTTGCCGGGCTTATGGATGTGGCTGAAAAGTTTTTTGGTTTGGAACTTTATAATGAAGATATGGAGCAGGCATTAGCTAAATGCAAGGTAAGATGCGGCAATTATCTTGTTTTGCCTTTTGTTTCATCAATTACCACAAGAGATGCGTTTGGCAGAATTTTGGATTTTATATTAACGCCAACAACTTATATCGCCTCTCCTGTTGCTGCAGCAGTTAAGTTGGGTTTATTGATTAACAGAACAATGTTTATTCAGCCTGTTATTAAAATGGTTGAGTCGAATTTTGCAGATCCTTATGATATAGCAAAAAAATTTTATGGAGTTGATAAATATATTAAATTGTCAAATTATGATAGAAAAAATGTCTTAGCTTCAATTAAAGATGATTACGATGAAGTTGATTTGGTTGAAAATAAGAATGAAAAAGTTTTGCAGGTAAAGGGCAAGTTAAAGGGCGAAAATTTAATTGTTTCAATGCCAAATGATGAATTAAGTGCTGATATTGTTTTAAATGATTTCAATCCGCAAAACCCTGTATTGGATTCAATGAGAACTGTTTTATTTGATATGGTTGATAAAGATAAGTCAATTTGGAGCGAAAATTCGATTTGGAATAGAAATTTTAATAAAAAAATTAAAACCGCTAGTGTTGAAATAGTTCCAAATGCGGATAAGTATAATTTTAGATATGTTTTGCAAAAAAATAAACAATCACCTCTTGTTATAATTTTTCCTTCTATTGGTGAAGGAATAAATTCTTCTCATAGTAGCATTATGGCTAAAATGTTTTATAAGCAAGGCTATAGTGTTGTAATAATCGGCAGTCATTTTCAATGGGAATTTTTGAAAAGTTTAGATAAGGATTATAAAGTTGGTTTTATCAAGGATGATGTTAAATATATAAATAAATTATTGAATAATATAATTTCTTATTTATCAAATAAATATGATAGAGTTTTTTTGGATAGAACTGCAATAGGAACATCCCTTGGTGCTTACACTGTTTTGTTTTTGGCTAATGAGCAATATGAGCAAGGTGCAAATAATATAGATAAATTTATTGCAATTTGCCCGCCATATGAACTTTTATATGCAGTTAATCAGATTGATAGAATTATTGAATCATGGCATAGATACCCTGATGATTTTAAACAAAAAATTGCCATAACAACAGCCAAGGTTTTAAGGGTATTTAAGGAAAAGGAAAAATTGCAAAAAAATTTCAAAACAATGCCTTTTTCGAACTATGAGGCAAAATTAATTAGTGCATTTATTTTTCATCAAAAACTTTCAGATTTAATTTATACAATAGAAAAGAAAAGCAATCCGAATTTGGATAATAAATTAACTTACGATATGATTTATAATTCAAATTTTCATGATTATATTAAAAAATATCTTCTAAAAAATCATTCTTATGAAGAGATTGAATTAACTAATACTTTAAGCTCTATATCAAATTATTTAATCAATAAAGATAATTATAAAATTTACCATAGTTTAGATGATTATTTAATAAATAAGGCGCAATTAAAAGAGCTAAAAAGCTACTGTGATGATAAATTGGTTCTTTTTAATAATGGTGCACATCTTGGGTTTTTGTATAGAGATGAATTTATAAATATTTTAACTCAAGAAATTAATCTCGAGAATAGAAAACTTGCACAAAGCAAGAATTAATGTTTAATAGCAACTCTCAAATATTTATTTGTATGGTAAGATTAAATTAAAAGGGAGTTTGTTTTATGTATACCATTAAACAGGTTGCAGATATTATGGAAGTATCTGAACATACGATTAGATTTTGGGCAAAAAGCGGTTTTTTTCCGTTTATTAAGCGAAACGAGAATAATGTCCGTCTTTTTTCGGATGACGATTTGGGATGGGTTAAAATTGTCAAATGCTTGCGCTCAGTTGGCGTCGAAAATAAACAAATAAAAAGATATATAGACTTATGTGTGATTGGTGATTCTACAATTAAAGAACGTTTTGAGATTATTAATCTAACAAAAGAAAAAGCGCTTATTCAAATGAAAGAATTAAAAAAACAAATTGAGCTTTTAGAATATAAAGAAGGTTTTTATAGGGATTTAATTGAAAATAATTCAAAGGATATTTGGAATCCTATGAATAAAGAAAATAAAGCTGTAGCTAATGTTTAAATATAGCGCACTCTGTTTGTTAAGCTCTACGCTTGCTGTGCTATTGTTCACATCCTTTCGCTTTTTTATTCTCATCTAAGTCCAGTCGGACTAAGGCAAGAATGAAAAAGTATGGAGATAATGTCCGTAAAATCGAACTATGCTCCTGTGAAATCAAAGATTTCTACGTCGCCTTCGTCCAGTTTCGTCCTG
>CALURR010000073.1 GCA_944323195.1 Candidatus Gastranaerophilales bacterium | reverse complement strand
CCCATTGAAGCAAGACATTTAGTCGGGTCGTTTGGTATATGTTTTGGAGTATGTTTAGGCTTTTCAATAAAAGCAGTCAACCTCCAATCATCGTCAACTTCAATTATTCCATATTCACCAGCTAATTCAATAGGTATAGCAATAGCTGAAATTGTTAAATCAGCCTTTTTTTCAATATGATAATTAAGCATTTGACGAATATTCATTTTATAAATATGATCGCCGCCAAAAACACAAATATGAGAAAAACTTTCATCAGTTATTTGATTCATATTTTGAAAGATGGCATCGGCAGTACCCTTATACCAATTTCCATCTGTTCTCATTTGTGCAGGAACTAAATCAACATATTGGTCAATCGATGAACATAAATTCCATCCTCTTGAAATATGCTTGTTCAAAGAATCTGATTTATATTGAGTTAAAACTTTTATTTTATGAAAACCTGAGTTGATAAAATTATTCAAAACAAAGTCTATAATTCTATATCTACCCCCAAAAGGAACTGCGGGCTTAGCTCTGTCTTTCGTTAAGGGGTAAAGCCTTTTTCCTTGCCCGCCTGCCAAAACCATTGCTAAAACTTTGTCATGATACATAATAACACCTATTTCGCTACTTTCTTATTTTACTTTTTGCAAACAACAAAAACAATAATTCAAATATATGTTTTTAGGGATAATGTTTTTTATACAACTATTGGCATCTTATAGCACAAAAACTTTAATTTAATTTAATTTTATAATATAATCTAAAAGCAATAATATAAGGAAACATAATGACATCAACCATTGCTTTTATAGGTAAATCAGGAAACGGAAAAACTACCCTCACAAGAGCATTTGCCAGATTATTGAGAAAAAATTTTTCAAATTCATCTATTCTTTTGATAGATAACGATTTATCTTTAGAATTATCCGATAGTTTCGGAATTAAAACAAGAAATACAATCTATGGAATAAAATCAGGCAAACATGAATACAAAACAGGCATTCCTGAAGGAATGACAAAACAAGAATTTATCGAATGGGCATTGGAAGACATTATAATTGAAGTAGATGAAAATATTGACATGATTGCCTCTTGGCTTGTTACACCAAAAGATTGCAAATGTCCAAGCACAAAATTAACTAGAGATTCTTTAATTAAATTAATCGACAGATATGATTTTGTTATTTTTGATTGCGAATACGACTTAAAATATTTAAATTCTCTTGTGGACTATCCGATTGATGAATCAATTATTGTATCTGACTGCACAAAAAACAACATCACGCTAAGTGCAAAAATTGCAGATTCATCAAGAAAATATGCTGCAAACGGACAAATGGGAGTTATAATAAACAAAGCTAAAAAAGATAATCTAAATGATATAATGACACTTGTTAAAGATTTAGATTTAGATTTAATCGGTACAATTAACCAAAAAGATGAAATAAATTACGATGAAATAGCTCAAAATTTAGAAGTATTTTATTCAAGAATGAATTTACCTCAAATTGAACAAGAATAAAGGAGAGATTAGTGGCTGTTATTATAGATGGGAAAAAAGTTGCAACATCACTGCTTGAAAACCTTAAATTAAAAGTTCAACAGTCAGAAAAAAAACCCGGCCTTGCTGTTATTTTAGCCAACAATGATGCTTCAAGCAAAATTTATGTATCAAACAAAGAAAAACAATCTCTTGCTCTTGGCTTTAAATCAAGCGTTTATATCTTTGATAAATCAACAACCCAAGGTCAATTAATTAAATTAATCCATGAATTAAATGAAAATGAACAAATCAATGGAATTTTAGTGCAATTACCGTTATTTGATCATCTTGACGCCAATCAAATTATAGAATTAATTAACCCTAAAAAAGACGTTGATGGTTTTCACCCAATTAATGTAGGCAAACTGAATTGCGGCCTAAAGCCATATGCAACTTGTTGTACTCCAAAAGGAATAATAAAACTTCTAAAAGCATATAACATTGAGCTTGAAGGCAAAAATGCCGTTGTAATAGGGCGCTCAAATATTGTAGGCAAACCTACTGCAACACTTTTAACAAATGAAAATGCTACAGTTACATTAGCTCATTCCAAAACAAAAGATTTAAAATCCATCACAAAAAATGCCGATATTATAATCTCAGCCACAGGCTCGCCAAAATTAATAAAAGCAGACATGGTGAAAAAGGGTGCTGTTGTAGTTGACGTGGGAATAGTTAGACAATTTGACAAAAGTCTTGTAGGAGATGTAGACTTTGAAAAAGTCAAAAAAATAGCAAGCTATATAACTCCTGTCCCTGGGGGTGTAGGTCCTATGACCATAGCTTGTTTAATGGAAAATACTTGGGAATTATTTTTGGAGCAAAATAAAAATAATGCAAAATTTTAGAGGAACATTCGTCAATAAAAACAGAGATGCTTGGGTTGAAGTTAATCTTGCAAATTTAGAAAATAATGTTTTAAATATCAAAAATTATCTTTTAGGGCATTGTCCTGATAAAAAAAATCCGCCCGAACTTTTTGCAGTTGTAAAGGCTGATGGTTATGGACATGGGTCATTAATGTGCGCCCCAACTTTGGCTGCTTGCGGAGTAACCCATTTTGGCGTTGCAAGCATAGACGAAGGAATTGAATTAAGAGAAAATAAAATTACTGCCCCAATCCTTGTTTTAGGCGCAAGTCCTTTGTGGGCTTTTGAAAACGCTATAAAATACGATATTGAAATATCTATTTTTAATGACGAACATCTTGAAATGGCTCAACAATTACATAAAAGACTGAATAAAAAATTAAAAGCCCACATTAAAATAGATACAGGCATGAATAGAATTGGAATAAATCCAACTCAAGCGCTTGAATTTACAAAAAAAATTCTAAACTCAGATTATATTGACTTAAAAGGAATTTTTACTCATTTTGCTGATGTAGAAAACCCTCAAATTTTCAATAGACAAATAACAGAATTCAAAAATATAATTGAACCGTTCTATAGCGAATTTAAAAGAAAAAACATTAAAGTTCATTGCCTAAACTCGCCGGCTATATTTTTATATCCTCAATATTGTTTCGATATGGTACGCATGGGAATAATCATGTGGGGCTTGAGTCCTTTTTCAAAAGAAAATAATATAATGAATTCTATGCTTCCAGTGATGGGCCTAAAAGCGAGAATTACGAATATCCACACCCTAAAAAAAGGGGATGGAATTAGTTATGGACATACCTATATAGCAGAAAAAGATACAAAAGTTGCCACCATTCCAATAGGATATGCTGACGGATTAGACAGAAGATTGTCAGGAAAAATATATGCTTCTTTAAATAACAAGACAATTTCTCAAATCGGAAGAATAACCATGGATCAAGTTATGTTTGATGTAACAAATGTCGATTGTGCTGTAGGAGATGTTATAACGCTTTTAGGAAAAGAAAATCAAAAAGACACAATTGACACTTGGGCAAAAAAACTTGACACTATTAATTATGAATTAACTTGCAGACTTAAAATGCGCTTGCCAAGAATATATGTGAGGTAAAAAATGACAACAGACAAAAAAACAAGCCTATACGATGAGCATATTAAATTAAATGCCAAAATGGTTCCTTTTGGCGGTTGGATAATGCCTGTTCAATATGAAGGAATAATTAAAGAGCATAATGCAACAAGAAATTTTGCAGGGCTTTTTGATGTTTCACATATGGGTGAAGTTTATATAAAAGGTAAAGACAGCTTAGAATTTTTGGAACACATTGTCCCTCAAAATTTATCACAATTAAAAGAAGGTCAAGCAATTTATTGTCAACTTCCAAACAAAGATGGCGGATTAATTGATGATTTAATAGTTTATAATGCTAAAAACATAATTGATGATATTGATTATCTTATTGTAATTAATGCTTCAAGAATTGATTTTGACGTACCATTTATGAAAAAAGAAGCACAAAATTTTGATGTTGAAGTAATTAATAAAAGTGATGATTTTTCAATGTTGGCTCTGCAAGGACCAAACAGCCAATATATAATAGATAAAATGGGCGTTAGCATAAATAATCAACCCGAATTTTTTACTTTCAAAAAAGTTTTACTTGATGAGTGTCCCGTTTTCTTAACTCGCACAGGGTATACCGGTGAAGATGGTTTTGAAATTATTTTTGAAAATAAATATGCTTCAAAATTATGGAATAAAATTCTATCTTATAAAGATGAATTTAAGGTTGCTCCTGTTGGCCTAGGGGCAAGAGACACCTTAAGATTAGAAGCGGGATTGCCTTTATATGGACATGAATTAAATGAAAACACAACACCATTAGAAAGCTCTTTAGTATTTTTTATCCCAAAAGAAAAAGAAAAAAATTACAATGGCAAAAGTTTAATTTTAGGACAAAAATTAAACCAAATTCCCCTAAGAAGAAAACTTTTACCATTTATCATGGAAGATAGACAAATTGCAAGAAATGGTTATGAAGTATACATAGATAACAAAAAAGCAGGCATTGTTACATCAGGCGCTCCAAGCCCCACTTTAGGAAAAAATATCGGTTTTTGCATGATAGAATTTGAAAGTTTGCCTTCTGATTTAGTAGCAAAACTTAACAATACTAAAGAAAATATTGGCACTCAAATACAAATTATGGTAAGAAATAAATTATACAATGCAAGAATAGCTAAAAAACCTTTTGTTAGAAAAAATTACAAAAAATAATAGGAGAAATAAATGAATATACCTGACGGAATTTTATGCTCTAAAACCCATGAATGGGTGCTGGAAGAAGATAATTGCGCAACTGTAGGGCTTACAGATTGGGCAGTTGAGCAACTTGGCGACATTGTTTTTGTTGAATTACCTGAAGTTGGTTCAACTTTTAATAAAAACGAGGTTTTTTCTACAATCGAATCAGTAAAAGCTGCAAGCGAAATTTACATGCCAATTTCAGGCGAAATTATCGAAATAAACGAACAATTAATCAATTCTCCCGAATTAATTAATGATGACGCTTTTGCTGCTTGGCTGGTTAAAATCAAACCTCAAAATTTCCAAGAAGACTCAGAAGGCTTGCTTGAATATGATGATTACAAAGATGAAGTTCAATAAAAGAAGGTAAAATGTATAATTTTGAAGCACTAAATGAACTGGATAGAAAAGAAATGCTTAATTCTATCAATGTTAACACAATAGATGAAATTTTTAATTCCATTCCAAACGAAGCAAAAATGTCTAATCTCGCCTTGGACAACGGACATGATGAAATTGAAGCTCAAAAAGAAATTAAAAAACTTGCCTCACTTAATAAAATTAATTATCTTAATTTTATGGGCCAAGGTTCAAGAAAAAGACACGTCCCTGCTTGCATCAAAGATGTTGCTTCAAGATTTGAATTTTTGTCTTGTTATACACCATATCAAGCTGAAATCTCTCAAGGTACACTGGAATCTATGTATGAATTTCAATCCATGATGTGCACCTTAGTTAATCAAGATGTTTCAAATGCCTCTGTATATGATGCTGCAACAGCTTGCGCCGAAGCTATTTTAATGGCTGCAAGATTAACAAAAAAATATAAAGTTTTTGTTGATGAAAATATTAACCCAAATTATTTAGAGGTAATTAAAACATATCTTTGGGCAGGGAACATTGAGTTAATCGTGGGCAGGGATTGTTCTGATACTGAATTATGTGCAAAATTATATCAAACACCAAACAAATACGGTGAATTGGTTGATATGCCTAAGAAAAATTCAAAAGAACTAATCATAGCTTGTGTTGATTTAATGTCAATGGTATTATTTGAACCTCCTCAATCAGATATAACAGTTGGAGATGTTCAATCGCTTGGAATTGACCTTAATTTTGGCGGGGCTTATGCTGGCTTTATTGCTTGTAAAGACGCTTATAAAAGACAATTAAGCGGAAGAATTTGCGGAAAAACTGTGGACAAAAACGGTAAAACCGCATATTGTTTAACCTTGCAAGCAAGAGAACAACATATAAGAAGAGAAAAAGCAACTTCAAATATCTGCTCAAATCAAGCATTAATAGCATTTTGTGCAAATCTGTATTTAAGAAAAACAGGCAAAACAAATTTGGTTAAAATTGCACAAAAATCTTATGATAATGCTCATAAATTAGCTCGAAAACTTCAGGATTTAGGATTTGAGCTTAAAAATAAAGAATTTTTTGATGAGTTTACAGTTAATGTTGGTCATAGCGAAAAATTCTTAGCCCACATGAAAGAGCAAGGAATTTTAGCAGGCATAAAGCTTGATAAAAACAATATCTTAGTAAGTGCCACAGAACTTAATGACGACACAGAAATCAATGAATACATTTCAAAAGCGAAAAACTTATCTTTAATTCGCATTTAGGCTACAATTACAATCTAATGTTTTTATAAAACCTCCGCTTTAATATTAAATTAAAAGGAGGTTTTTATGTGTAAAACTTATGACGCCATTTATAAATTATCACAACACACCGAATCTGACGTACTAATTTGCAGATTAAATAGTATAAAAATCGAGGGCCATCTCCACAAATGCTGCAAAGAAATGGGTCAAGAAAAATGCTATGAAGGAATTATAACGCTTACAGACGCAACTGTAACAAGTTTGAAAAACGAATATCAAAAAGAATATAAATGGATAAATATTCCGTCAAAACACATTCAAGCTTTTGCATTTAAATGCTGCGAAATGTAATTATGAAAAAGACTTCAAGTATTCTTGAAGTCTTTTATGTATTATCAGCAACCTGTTAATTAAAAATCTAATATCATTTCATCAAAGTCTTTTAAGGCATTTTCAAAATCCACATCTGTATCTGGAATGCTTTGATCACCTTGAGAAACTTCAGGTAACGGTCCACAATCATCATCTGAATCTGATGAATCACCTGAATCTGATGAATCACCTGAACTTACAGAATCATCTGAGTCTGATGAATCTCCTGAGTCTGATGAATCACCTGAGCTTACAGAATCATCTGAGTCTGATGAATCGCCAAAGTCTGCACCGCTATCACCTACATCTTGATCAGAATCTGAACCATCCGGAGCTTCTGTAGGAGCTGCTGTTGGGGCCTCAGTTGGAGCTACGGTAGGTGCTTCAGTTGGAGCTACGGTAGGTGCTTCTGT
>CALURR010000072.1 GCA_944323195.1 Candidatus Gastranaerophilales bacterium | reverse complement strand
CCTTGTTTCAAATTTTCACACCTTATGGAAATTTTGCGGAACTGGACTATTCCGAAATAATCAAATTATCCGTACAGTTCAGAAAAAGTCCAGTTTTCCAGTTTGATTTTTTTGGAACACTTAATTTTTTCGACCCGAAAACGCCCACACAAAGCCAACTTTACCAAAATAATCTATCTAGCCGTACAAATCAACCTGGACAAAAAACTACAGCTCTAAAACACAAGCAGAAAGAGGGTTGTAATCCTTTTGCCCGAAATAATCGCACCATCTGTCATACGCAAAGCAATCACTTCAATACAGTCTTTTTCTGAGAGGGAGCCGTACGCTCCAAGAGAGATTTTGCGAAGATATGAGCAAATTCTCGATTGGCATTAAAAAAAGGCTTATTTCTAAGCCTCTTTTTATTAGCAAGGGAGAGACTCGAACTCTCGACCTCACGGGTATGAGCCGTACGCTCTAGCCAGCTGAGCTACCTTGCCATAATTATTTAATTTTAGTTTAGTGAAAACCAAACTGTAAAATAATTCTCTCATAAAAATTTTTAAATATCAAGATATTTTTAAAAGAAAAAAGACCGTTTTGCGGTCTTTTTAACTTTGGGTTTTGAATTAGTCTTCAGTATCTGGGATTTTTTTCTCGATTGGTTTTTTGAAATTTTCATGGTGTTTCATAAATTTTTTCATCATCATTTTTTTGTGATGCATACAGTCGCATTTATGCATACAATGGTGTCCGTATGCCGGTCCATATGGCATTGGGGGCATAGGTGGCATTGGAGGTTTGTTTAGTGCAAAAAATAAGCTTAGAGCACAAAATGCACCAACAAATGTGCCTAATGCAACAGTTGAGAATTTTTTAAAGAATTCACTTTTGCAAAAGCATTCATTGTTCTTTTCGTTTTCTTGATTCATAATTAAGACTCCTTACATAACTTAAAGTGGTTTATTGTGTGGTTTTAAAATGTATTACATTTTGTATAACGACACATAAAAAAAATTGTTCATTTTTTAATGAACAATTTATCTAAACATATTTATTTCCTTTTTACAATACGCCTTTTGTGGATGGAACTTTATCTCCGTTTATTTTAATCGCTTCATTTAAACATTTTGCCACAGCTTTAAATGAAGCTTCAATTATATGGTGACAATCATATCCATCAAGCATTTTTAAATGCAAGCATAAACCCATATTGTAAGATAAAGTATTAAAAAAGTGATAAAATAAAACGGTTTCAAAATCGTCTGTTTTTTCTTCTTTGATTGAAAAATTCATTTTAAAATATGGTCTTTGAGAAATATCAAGTGCGCATAAAATTAAAGCATCGTCCATAGGTAAAATTATGCTTGAATATCTTTTTATTCCTTTTTTATCATTAAGGGCTTCTTTTATGGCAGATCCAAGGACAATAGCGCAATCTTCAATAAGGTGATGAAAATTGTTATCAAGAGCTTTTGCTTCAATACTTATATCGATATTGCTGTGTGCGCTCAATTGTTCAAGCATATGGTTAAAAAATCTGCAAGGCGTATTAATTGAATACTTTCCATTTCCATCAAGATTAATTTTTAAACTTATGCTTGTTTCTTTAGTTGTTCTTGTTTTTTCAATTTGTCTTTGCATTTTTTCTCTCTATGTCTTCTAAAAAGTCCGAAATGTTTTTAATATCTTTTATAATATGTTTAACTCCAAGATGTCTAAAGTTGTTAACCATAGTGTTGTAATCTGCGCCTTTTGGAACAACTCCTATCATTTCAACATTTGCGCTATTGCCTGCTATAATATCATCTATACTGTCGCCTAAATATTTTATTGATTTGTGCGGGCAATGTTTTAAAATTTCCAGAACTCCTTTTGGGTGTGGTTTTAACATATTTTTGGGTAAATCATCGCTTGTTATGTAGTAATAAAAATATTTATCTATATCATATTTTCTTAGCGAGTATAAAACTTCTTCTTTTAATCTTCCTGAAAAAATTGCTAAATCATATTTTTCGCTTATTTTTTCAAAAATTTCTTTATCTATCAATAATTCTTCTTTATCTATTAAATATGATTTAGAATTGTCATTTGGATTATAAAATAAATTTTGAAAAACATTAATAATATCTTCAATGTTTATATTAAACCCATGGGTTTCTAAAAGATATTTTGTTGCGTCCCAATCGCAATTCATTCCGCTTTTAGATTTAACTTTCATAACTTCATCAAAAGAAATATCTTGTTTTGAAAAATGCTTAAAAGTTTCTATAATTGCGTTTGTATATGAATTTCTAACATCAAAAATTACTCCATCCATATCAAAAATAAGCATATCTTTTTTATTTAAAAGTTCAAGAATGTATTTAACCCCGCCTACAGTTGGAATAGTTATTCTAAGGCAAGTTCCTATTGATGAATTTTTGGGATAATTTCTGACAATTATTCCATTTTTCTTTAATTTTTCGTAATAGAAATCGCAATAAGAACCAAAATCGCATAATATAAAATTTGCTTCAGAAGGATATGGACTAAAACCTAAATTTTTCAAACCATCAAATAAAAGTTCCCTTGCTTTTATATTTATTTCTTTAATTTCATTAAATTTTTTCTCGTCGTTTAGAGCGCTTATTGCGCAATTTAGTGCAATAATATTGACATTATATGGCGACGATACTTTTTTTAAGTTTTTAATTATTTCATTATTTGAAATAGCAAAACCAAATCTTAATCCTGCCAGAGCAAAGTCTTTTGACATAGATTTAATAGCAATAACATTTTCATATTTTTTTACTAAATC
>CALURR010000071.1 GCA_944323195.1 Candidatus Gastranaerophilales bacterium | reverse complement strand
CTTTATTAGTATATACAAAAAGCAAAGGGTGAAATCTTGATTAATTTTTTAGTATCATTATTGGAAGGTTTGCTTGGTTTATTTGAAAAAAAAGAACTAAGTTATGTAAAAATTTATATTGAAAAATGATTTTCAATATTTTTGTGATTTTAAAAAGCGAAGTATTAAATTACTTCGCTTTTTATTAATTCATCTTTTACTTTGTCTAAACCTGATTTGATTATTCTTGAAATTCTACTTGGAGAAATTGAAAATTCATCTGATAATTCGTGGAGTTTTTTTTCTTTAAAGAATTTAGATTCTATTAAATCCCTTTCTCTTTTGGGCAGGGTCATAACAGCAGATTTAATTGAATTATACAACATTGAAAATTCGCAATTTTCTTCAGGGGTTTTTCTTGCGTCCTTGATTTCAAAAGCTCTTTCTGAGTCAAGCATTTCGTCTGTTGATAAAATTGATTTATATATTGCGTCTTTTAATTCATTTGCTTCAGATTCGCTTAAATGTTTGTTTTGACGAACCCCATACCATCTGTATCGATTTCTTAATTCGTTTCTGATTGCCCATTTAATAGCGGTTGAAAGGTATGATTCATTGTATGAGTTAAAATCTTTTTGAGAGCATAAAACATTAATTGTTTGTAAGCCTATATTTATAAGCTCGTCAAACTCAATTAAATGTTGGTTCCCCATTGATCTATACTCAACTTTGGCAATCTTGTTAATTAGATCCGAATACTGTCTTAAATTTATGTCTTTTTCTACTTTTTCTTTAATACTTTGCATAAACTTTCACCGGAGTAGATATATTACCATGCTTTAATTAAAAATCAAAGTGTAAATTATAAATTATTAATTTTTGTGTACATTAATAATTTTTTATGCACTAAAAAAGTGATGTAAAAACCAAAATTGCCAAAAATATTTGAAATATTAATTTTTGTTAAGCATTTCTTGACAGATTTGCTTTATATTATAGAATTTATATAGTACCAAAGACGGTTGGTGGCTTGTCCTTAATTTCCAACTCAGGTTCAATTAAAAGTTAAATACTTGTTTTACTTTATTTGAGCTGTTTTGCGTACTATACTCGCAAAACTTTCTTGTTTTTAAGAGAATTTTAGCGAAGTCTTAAAGAAAGGAGAAACAAGCTTTACTATGGCAACAAAAGAATTTAAAAATCAAAAAATTGAACATTACAAAGAACAATTTGAAAAAGCTAAAGTTGCTGTTGTAGCTGATTATCGTGGTCTTTCTGTTGAAGAAATCACTGAATTAAGACGTGGTTTACAAGCTAAAGATTCTGATTTAACAGTTACAAAAAATACTTTATGTAAAGTTGCTGCAAAAGACACTAATTTTGAATGTATTTCAGAATTAATGCAAGGTCCAACTGCTATTGCTTTTGGTTTTGGTGATGAAGTTGCAGCTGCAAAAGTTTTAGCTAAATTTATTAAAGAAAATAAAAAAGGAGAAATTCTTGGCGCAGTTTTAGATGGAAAAGTTTTATCTAAACAAGAAGCTGAAAAACTTGCTTCTATGCCTTCAAAAGAAGAACTATATGCAAAAATGCTTGGTTCTATCAACTCTCCAATCAGCGGCATAGTATACTCTGTAAATGGTGTTATGTCTGCTCTTGTTAGAGCTATTAATGCTGTTAAAGATCAAAAATCCGCTTAATTTTAGTATAGATATATTTAACTATGAAAGGTAATAAAAATGAGTAACGTAGAAACTATTTTAGAATCAATTGAAAAATTAACATTATTAGAAGCTGCTGAATTAGTAAAAGCTATGGAAGAAAAATTCGGCGTTTCAGCTGCTGCTCCTGTTGCAGTTGCTGCTGCTGCTCCTGCTGCTGCTGGTGAAGCTGCTGCTGATGCTCCTTCTGAAGTAAATGTTATTTTGGCTTCAGCTGGCGCTAACAAAATCCCAGTATTAAAACTAGTTCGTGAAATTACTGGTTTAGGTTTAAAAGAAGCTAAAGATTTAGTTGATGGTGCTCCAAAAGCTATTAAAGAAGGTGTAAAACCTGAAGAAGCTAAAGAAATCAAAGCTAAATTAGAAGAAGCTGGCGCTACAGTTGAAATCAAATAGTTGTTTTTGATAAATTTAAAAACCGCATGATTATTGCATGCGGTTTTTTTGTTATATAATTAGTATTATGAAAAATGTTGAAAAAAAGAAAATAAAAGTATCATTTCCTCATATGGGAAATATTTATGTTGCTTGGGAAATGGCATTAAAAACTATAGGGGTTGAGGCTTACATTCCTCCATATACAAGTAAAAAAACACTTTCTTTAGGAACTAAAAACTCACCTGAAGCAATTTGTTTACCCTATAAATTAATTCTAGGTAATTTTATTGAGGCAATCGAAGGTGGGGTTGATTATGTTTCAATGATTACATCTCCGGGGATATGTCGATTAGGTGAATATGGAAGAAACATAGAGCAAGTTTTATCTGATCTTGGATATAGTACAAATTACATAGAACTGAGTTTGTATGATGGCTTCAAGGGCATGATTGACTATCTGATTCGTTTAAGTGGATCTAAAAATTATTTTAAAATTTTTAAGGCAATTTTTCTCGCAACTAGAACTGTTTTTATGGTTGATGAACTTCAGAATTTTTTATCTTATTATAGAGCTCGTGAAATTCATAAAGGCGACAGCGAAAAAGTTTTTAATAAAGCAATTAAATTAATAAGAAATGCCGGTGGTTATCGTGAACTTGTAAAAGCTCATAAACAAGGCCTAAAAGGATTTTCGGAAGTAGAAATAGATAAAAATAAAGATGTTTTGTATGTTGATTTAACCGGCGAAATATATATAGTAAATGACGAATTTTCTAATCAAAATATGGAGAGAGAATTAGGCGCTATGGGGGTTCAAGTTCGTCGTTCGTTGACAATTTCATCATTTTTGAAAGATGCTATAATTCCAAAAATGTTTAAAAAAGGTGAGACCCATCTTGAGCGTGCTTATAGATTAGCAAAACCATACTTGATGCGTGATATTGGAGGAGATGCATTGGAATGTGTTTCAGATGTGTTGTATGCAAAAGAAAGAAATGTTGATGGTTTAATCCATGTTTCGCCTTTTACTTGCATGCCTGAAATTATGAGTCAAAATATTTTCCCTAAAATGAGAGAAGATACTAATCTTCCGATTTTATCTTTAATTATGGATGAACAAACAGGAAGGGCCGGTTATATAACTCGACTTGAAGCCTTTGTTGATTTAATGAGAAGAAAAAAGATGAAAGCAAAGATTGAGGAAAATAAAACTCAAAAACAAACATCAAAAGTCTAATGTTAAAATTTTTTTATAATGTTATAATCTCTATATAAAAATATAGGGATTATTTGTGAAAGATAATATTTTAGAAATTAAAAATTTAAGTGTTGGTTTCAATATTGAGATTAATAATGTTGAAAAGTTTTTTTATGCACTAAATTCTGTTAATCTTTCATTTGAAAGAAATAAAATCCATGCGCTTGCAGGCGAATCAGGCTGTGGTAAATCGGTTTTAATAAATACGATATTAAAATTATTGCCCAAAAATGCAGTGATTAAATCAGGTAAGATTGTTTTTAATAATGATAATATTTTAAATTTAAAAGATAAAGAATTTAGAAAAATTAGAGGCAAAAAAATCTCTTTAATTCCTCAAGATCCTTTTATGTCTTTAAATCCTTTGTATACTGTTGAAAATCAGATGTTAGAAGTGTTTTCTTCTAAAACAAAAGGCAACATTGAAAAAATAAAATGGGCATTAAATGAGGTTAGAATTAAAAATATTGATAATGTATTAAAATCGTATCCTCATGAATTATCAGGCGGAATGAAACAAAGAGTTATTATTGCTATGAGCTTGGTTCAAGATTCTGAATTAATTTTGGCAGACGAACCTACAACAGCTCTTGATGTTTCTGTGTCTAATTCTATTTTAAATTTATTGTTAGATTTAAAAGACAAGGGTAAAACCATAATTTTAATAACACATGATCTTTCTATAGTTTCAAATTATTGTGATACAACATCTATTATGTATTTAGGGGATATTGTGGAAGGAGCTAATAGTATTGAGTTATTTAAAAAGCCAATGCATCCTTATACAAAAGCTTTATTAAATGCATTGCCAACCAAAAGAGGCAAAAAACTTGAAAATATAAAAGGGCAAATTTCTCCTATTACTGATATAATTATTGGCTGCAAATTTCATCCAAGATGTAATTATGAAATGGAGATTTGCAAGAATCAAAAACCAGAGTTATGTGGCGCTGATTGCCACTTGGTTTCATGTTGGTTATATCAAAAAAAATAGTTTGTAATTTCGCTATACATTTTTTCAAAAAGTTTTATTGGAAAACCTATGACGTTATCTAAATCTCCATTTATTTTAATAGCAAAATCAAATCCGTCATCTTGAATACCGTAGCTGCCTGCTTTGTCGAAAGGTTTTTTATTTTCGATATATTTTTCAATATCGTCTATGGTTAACTTTTTAAAAGTTACAAAAGTTTTCTGGGTTCTTGTTAAAATTTTATTTTGATAGATTAAGCAAATTGATGTTGCAACAAAATGTTCTTTGTTTGATAAATTTAAGAGCATATTAATTGCTTCTTGTTTGGTTTTTGGTTTACCTAAAATTTTGTTGTTTATTACAACAACTGTATCTGAAGCAATAATAAGGGAGTTTTTATTATTTTCAAAAATTTCCTTGGCTTTATTTGATGCGCAATTCTCAACTAACGCCGTTGAGAATATTTTATTAGATATTTTTTCATCATAACTTGATGGTATAACTTTAAAAGTATATCCTGCATTAGAAAGTATTTCTTTTCTTCTTGGAGAAGCGCTTGCTAAAATTATTTCCATACAATAATTATAATATAAAAACGAGCCTGAAATTCAGGCTCGTTTTCTTTATTTGTTTAGAGTTATTAACCCTTAATTTGGCTCATAACTTCTGCTGCAAAATCATCTTGTCTTTTTTCAAGTCCTTCGCCAAGAACATATCTTTCAAATTTAACGATTTCGCATTTACCTTCAATTAGTTGAGCAATTGTTTGGTCGGGGTTTTTAACAAATGGTTGTTCTAATAAACATCTTTCAGCCATTAATTTGTTAACTCTGCCTTCAACAATTTTTTCTCTGATGTTTTCAGGTTTTTTTGCTAAATCTTCTTTACCCATTTCAATTCTTCTTTCTTCTTCAATAACTGAAGCAGGAATTTGATCTCTTGAAATGAATTCAGGAGCATTTGAAGCGATGTGTAAGCAAATATCTTTTGTTAGAGCTTCATCACAAGATGTGCATTTTGCTTCTAGTAAAACACCAATTTTTCCGTTGTGAATGTATGTGTTTACACAGCAATCTGCATCATATTTAACAAATCTTCTGATTGTAATTTTTTCGCCAATTTTAGCAATTTTTTCTTTAACGATGTCTTCAATTTTCTTACCGCATTTAGGGCAAGTCATACCTAAGAATTCTTCAACTGAAGCAGGGTTCATAGCGATAACTGCTTTTGCCATATCTTGAGCAAATTCTTTGAATTCTTCATTTTTTGCAACAAAATCTGTTTCACAGTTAACTTCAATCATAGCGCCAACTTTGCCTTCAACAACTGAAGCAATTGTGCCTTCTGCTGCTATTCTGCCCATTTTTTTATCAGCTGAAGCCATACCTTTTTGTCTTAAAAGTTCAACTGCTTTATCCATATCACCATTGGTTTCAACAAGAGCTTTTTTAGCGTCCATCATACCGGCGCCGGTTTTGTCTCTTAATTCTTTTACCATAGATGCTTTAATTTCCATAGTTTTTCTCCTAATTCTAATCTAATTTATGCTTCTGTAGTTTGAGCATTTGCGTCTTTTGCTTCAACTTTTTCAATTTTGCCGTTAGTTTTAGCATTATTTGCCCTTAATTCTTTTCCTTCAAGAACTGCATCAGCCATTTTTGAAGCTATTAATTTAATTGAACGTAGAGCGTCATCATTACCTGGAATGATGTAATCAATGCCATCTGTATCAGCGTTTGTATCAGCTAAACAAACAACGGGAATACCAAGTTTATTTGCTTCTTTAATTGCAATTAATTCTTTCTTTTGGTCAACTACAACTAAAATATCAGGCATGCCTTTCATTTCTTTGATACCGCCTAGTGTTTTAGAAAGTTTTGCAACTTGTCTGTTTAGTTGTGCAACTTCTTTTTTAGGAAGTTTATTAGCAGCACCTGATTCAAGGAATGATTCAAGTTCTCTTAATTTGTTAACTCTGCCTCTTATTGTTTCAAAGTTGGTCATCATACCGCCTAACCAACGACGATTGATGTAATATCCGCCGCAACGAGTTGCTTCTTGTGCAATAACGTCAACAGCTTGTTTTTTTGTACCAACAAATAATACATTTTTGCCTTGAGATGCAAATTTTCTAACAACTTCATATGCTTTATCCAATAAATCTGAAGTTTTTCTTAAGTCGATAATGTAAATACCGTTTTTTGCACCAAAAATGTATTGTTTCATTTTTGGATTCCATTTTTGGGTTTGGTGTCCAAAGTGCACACCTGCGTCTAATAATTCTACTAAAGTAGCTACTGCCATAGTTTCTGTCCTTTCTTTTTTCGGTTTAATCCTGACCTCTATGGAATAGGCTGGCTAAAATGCCATTTGGAAATAATAACCGAAAAGGTAATCTTCTAATAACGTACTTATAATATTATAAACATATTTTTATTGCAATTGTATCTGTATGAATATATTAAGCAATATAAAAAATTTTATTGACTTTAAGTTAGGTTTACCTTACAATAAGTTTAAATTTAGTAAGGGAAGCCTAACAATGTTAACAACAGGTCTTGAAGATTATCTTGAATTGATATATAAAACCATACTTGATAATAAAGAAATAAAAGCTATTGATATAGCAAATGAATTTAATATTTCTCGTCCTTCTGTTTCTGAAGCTTTGATAAGATTGGCTGACATGGATTTAATCGTGTATGAAGGAAGAAAAGGCATTAAAATTACTCAAAAAGGAATTGATGAAGCAAAAAAGATAATAAATAAACATAATGTGCTTTTGAAATTTTTTAATCAGGTTTTGGAAATTGATTATTCGATAGCAAATAAAAATGCTTGTAAAATTGAGCATGTTATAGATGATTTTGTGTTGGAAAAAATTAAAAACTTTTCTGAATTTTGTATTGAAAATAACATTTATAAGGAAAAAAATAATGATTAATAATATTTCTTCTTTTGGTAAATTTTTAGATCAGCCTATGTTAATCGCTAAATTAAATAAATCCATGCCCAAAGTTTTATTTTCTTTGGGAGGGTTGTATTTAGCTAAAAATTCTTATGATTTATTTGAAAAAACTAAAAATGCATCAGATAAAGAAAAAAATAAAGCAAAAAAAGAAATTCTAAATAAATCAATTGTGCTTATAAGTGCAATTTCAAGCGCTTTGCTAGCACCTAAAATTGCTTGTGCCATAACAAAAAGAGCTCCTTTAGAAACTATGGAACAGGTTGTAAAAAACAATACTAAATTAATTGATAATTTTTTAAATACAACAACACAAAATGTAAAAAATGAATATATTTTGAATAAAGCAAAAACTAAGATTTTGAGTTTTAATGAAGTAAAGTCATTATTTTCTTCACTAAAATCACCAAAAGAAAAGGCTTTTTTGAAAAAATTAATACCTGATCCTGAAAATATTAAAGCAAAAGATATTTTTCAAGAGATCGGCTATCTTTCAATATATGGAGCTATACCTGTATTGGGAGGCATTTTAGGCGGAATTGGTGTGGATGTTTACAATAAAGAAAATTTAAAAGAAAAAGTACCTGATAAAATTAATGAAGGTTTATATCAATATCTTGCAAATATTTTTATGTGCAATATCGGTGCAGGAAGCGCTCTTGCAATATTGGAAAAATTAAATATCACATCTAAAACAGCAAGAGCCCTTGGAATGACTGCAGGAATAATTTTAACCGGAGTTTTGGGAGGTTCTAAAATTGCTAATTTTATTACAAAGAATTTGATAAATCCTATAATAAATCCAAAATTAAAGAAAGATAATATAAAAGAAAGAAAGCCTGAACTTTTAGATTTAGGATTGCATACTGATGATATAGCAACTGTATCTTTATTGTCTGGTTTAAAATGGATTGAGCCATCTTTGCCAATGTTATATACAATATCAGGTTATAGAGCAGGCATGGGTTATCGTAACTAGTCAAATAAAGTTTTATTACTTTTTTGAATTTGGTAAAAACAAATGTAGAATATTAAATATGGACTACATGGAGCAAATAGAAAAGTTGTTTAAATTTCTTGATTTTAATCTTGAATTTGAACAAATGCGATATATTTATACTATAAAACGCGATTTTAATAATGATTTAAATTTATTTGGGTGTTTTATCAAAGATTATTTGATAGCTGTCAACGGCAAAATTCCTAATGATAAGAATTTATATAATGATTTTGTGTTATATTTTGAGAATGCAAGATTACAATATGATTTAAATAAAATTGTTAGTTTGATTGGTAGTTATTCAAAATATTATCTTTGGTTGGTATTTGAAAATCCGGAGATTAAAGAGCTGGAAACATTTATTAATACCGTAAATACTTGTTGCGCAATCGATTCATATCCTTGCATTATGCGCTTAATTGATGATTTTATAAATCAAAAGATTGATGGAAAATGTTTTTATGAAATGTTACAATTCATAGTGGATGCAATATTGAAAAGATTTGAAAATCCGGAAATAGAAATTAATTTTAATGATATAATAAAACATAAGATTGATTTTGAAAGGCTTGTGGGATAAATGGCTGCTTTTATAGATAAGGTAAAAATAAAAGTTGTGTCTGGTGCCGGTGGAAATGGTGCTCTTGCTTGGCGTAGAGAAAAATATATTGATAAAGGCGGACCCGCAGGCGGTGATGGCGGTTGCGGCGGAGATGTTTATTTTGTTGCAACGAAAGATATGTCAACTCTTTTGGATTTTACCCATAAATCTGTTTTTAAAGCTCAGCGTGGTGAAAATGGCAGAAATAAGAATTGCCATGGAAAAAATGGTGACGATTTATATATAAAAATGCCTGTAGGAGTTGTGGTTAAGGATTTAAAATCCAATAAACTTATTGCTGATTTAGACCATGATAATAAGATAGTTTTGATTGCAAAAGGCGGCAGAGGCGGCAGAGGTAATGCTCGTTTTGCAACTGCACAAAAAAGAGCGCCTCAATTTTGCGAACCAGGTGAGCCTTCAATTGAAAGAGAGTTAGAGCTTGAATTAAAATTGATTGCTGATGTTGGTTTAATTGGCATGCCAAATGCAGGTAAAAGCAGTCTAATAAGCGTTATAAGTGCTGCAAAGCCAAAAATTGCAGATTATCCTTTTACAACTTTGGTTCCTAATTTAGGAGTAGTTAGAAAACCTCAAGGGGATGGCTTTGTTATTGCTGATATTCCAGGTTTAATTGAGGGTGCTTCTGACGGGTTAGGTTTAGGGCATGAATTTTTAAGACATGTTCAACGATGCAAAGTTTTGTTGCATGTTATTGATATGTCTTGTGAAGATAGTATTGAAAATTATAAAAAAATAAATAATGAATTAGAAAAATTTGACATAGAATTGTCAAAAAGGGAACAAATTCTTGTTTTGAATAAATCAGATATTGTTGATTGCGAGCATGCCAACGAAATAAAAGACGAGTTTATAGATAAATTTAATTTAAAAAATAAGATTTTTATTATTTCAACTGTAACAAAACAAGGAATAAAAGAACTTTTAGATTATTTATATATTAAGCTTGATGAAATTGAAGATATTAAAATTGAGCTTGATATTGAAGAAGATTTAGCTTCAATTGATAATGATGATTCGGAATTTGAAGTTACAAAACTTAATAAAAACACTTATGAAGTTTCAGGCGGCAAATTGAAAAGGCTTGCTTCTGTTACTGATATTAGAAATACCCAACAAATTAAAAGATTTACAAATATACTTGATTCCTTGGGTGTTTATGAGGCTTTAAGAGAGTGCGGAGTTAATAATGGTGATACAATAATTGTAGCTGGGATAGAATTAACATACGATGAAGAATATTACTAAAAAGTTACATTTTGACAAAAACAAAAGTCATAGTAAACTTAAAAGTATATTTGTGTAATTAAGTATTATTAGAGAAAATAGAGATAAGAATTAAGAGATGTTTTTTGAGGACGAAAAAGATAGTATAAATAATGGGGCGGATATTCATATATCTGATGATGGAGTTGTAAGTTGGGATGATGTGCTCCAAGAATCACAAGATGATCTTGTCGATATAAAAAGCGATCAAGATATTATGAATACATCTGATGAAATTCAAGATATTAATTCAATAAATCTTGGAGATGACTTAGAAGTAATTCAAGATGATGATGACGATGTAAGCGATGATGAGCTTGCAAGAATATTGAATGAAGATAATGAAATAAATCAATCACCAAAGCAAAAGGCATTTGATGCTTTTGGGCAAGGTGGCGATGAGTCTGATGTTACAGATATGAATCAACAACTTCAAGATGCGGGATTTGTTTCTGATGATATTGTTGATAATTCGCTTGATAATAATCAAGATGTAGATTTATCGGACGAATCTGAAGTAAATATTCCAAGAAAAGAACAAATTAAAAAATCTACTAATTCGACAGGGCTGTTGTTGGCGTTATTGTTTGCAATACTTGTTGCAGGCGGTGTTTATTATGCAATAAGCTTTACAAAAAGCCAAAATTTAGCTCAAGATGAACTGCTTGTGCCTAACAAGCAAGAAGAAATGAATAATTTAACTCAGGAAGATATAGCTAATAGACAACAAGAAAATATTCCTGTTGTTAATGAAGAAGAAGTTGGTGAAATTAAACCTGATGTTCAAGAGAAAAAAGAAGTTATAAATATCGTGCAAACAGGCAGATCAAATCCATTTATGCCTATTCAGAAATATATTGAAGTTGAAGTACCTCAAAAAGTAATTCAATATGATAAGGCTGGTATTCCTGCTCCGCCTAGTGAATATGGTATTCAAGATGAAGATGCTTCACAATTAATGAATATTTCTGTTTCAGGTATTATGTATGATGATAAAAAACCTTCTGCAATAATCACATATGATGGAAATGATTATTTTGTTCAAGAAGGCGATATGCTTGATAAATATCGAGTTGCAGATATACAAAGAAGCACTGTTGCAATTGCACTTGGAAAAAATATCTATACCGCTACTATTGGCGAAGAATTTAAGATTGGTGATGGATTTTACGGAAGTGCTACTTATACTTCTTCTGGGCACCGTCAATATCAAATGGTTGACCCAAATTATGTTTCAGAGTCTGAAGTTGATGTGAGCACAAGAAGCTCTGGCAGCACAAGACGTGTTAATTAATTAAACAAGTAGAAGAGATATGAAATTAATGAATCTAGGAGAAATAATAAAAATGCAAAAATTTAAACCGAGCAGGATAAACATTTGTTTAACGTTGTTGAGTTTGACATTATTAACTCAATCGGTTTTTGGGTATGAAAATAGAGTTTCATATCTTGATAGCGTTTCAACTTCTTATATGCAAACTCAGCCTGCAGATGGAAAAAGTTTACTGAATTTAAATTCAATAGATGCGAGAGGGATTGAGACTACTTTAAAATTGGACTCTAATCCGGTTATTACAAATTCAAATGCAAAAGTAAATATATCTTTAAGAGATTCTGATATAAGACAGACTTTGAGAATGCTTGCTGATAAAGCTGGAGTTAATATAGCATTTGATGAATCTGTAACAGGAAGAGTTACTCTTGATTTAAAAAACATAAAAGTTAATGATGCCTTTATGGTTGTGTTTAAATCTTGTCAGTTAACATATTTTATGGATGGCAATACTTTAACTGTTTTAACTCTTGAAAAAGCAAAAGATACTGCCTATACAAGACAAAGCATGACGGTACTTCCTGTTAAGTATGTTAATGCTGAAAGTGTTGCAGAGTTCTTAAATGAAAACTTGTTTAAGTCAAATATTTTTGGTCTTTCAAGCCAACCGATAGTTACTTCTAACGCTAGAACAAATCAGATTGTAGTATTTGGTTCCAATGCAGATGTTACAGCTGTTAAGAGAGTTTTACCTGTCTTGGATACTAAGCCAATGGTTAATACATTTAAGGTAAATCATACTACACCAAAAGAAATGGCTACATTAATATGTGATTCTTTATTCTATACTCCTGATTCAAATTCTTCTACCGGTTCAAACGGTGAAGAAACGGATATTGAGGATGAAGAAGTTGTATTGGGCGGCGGTATTGTTGCTTGCAGGGATGAAATTTCTGGCTCATCAAGTTCTTCAACTTCAAGCGGCAGTACATTTGGCACTGTTTTATCAACATTTAAAACAACACCTCTAACTGTTACATATTTTTCAGAGCTAGGAAAGATAGGTATATATGGTGGCTCTGTTGAACAGGCAGAAATCATAAAAGAATTTATTAAAGAACATGATAAGAAACAGTTGATGGCTTATGTTGAACTGTCTGTTATTGAATTAAATGAAACCGGTTCAAAAGAATTTTCAAATGAATGGAATTTATGGACACCGTTTATTTCACTTGGTTTCAGGCCTGATACAGGTTTGACGACTTCTTCTCCATTCTTTATATGGGGTAATCAATATCCAACAACTGTTACAAGTACTACGGTTACAGATGGTGTAACTTCGACTGATACTACAACTGAAGTTATTACAAAATCAAATAATAGAGCACTTGTATATCAATTAAAATATTTAGTTGAAAATGGAAACGGAAGGGTTCTAACTAATCCTAAAATAATGGTAACAAATGGTAAAAAAGCTACGATAGATATGACTTCTGACTATGTAAAATCAGTTACAAGTCAAGTTCTTCAAGGCTCTTCAACTGTGACCAGTGCTACACAAAGAACTTATGACATCGGGTCTGATGAAGGTTTGATGATTGAAATTGTTCCTTTTATATCACCTGATGGATACGTTTCTATGAATATCACTCCTGAATTTGCAACAATCAAAGAAAGAGTGTATACAACAGGCGATTCAGGTGCACGTGAAATTGCAGCAACATTGTTACAAAGACGTGATTTAGAATTAAGAAATATAAGAATAAAAGATGGTGAAACATTAGTATTGGCAGGTTTAATTAAGGAAAATGAAACTCAAACAGTTCAAAAAATGCCTTTGATTTCTGACTTGCCGTTTATAGGAGCTTTCTTCAGAAACAATACAACTTCTAAAACAAGAGAAGAGCTTGTAATTGTGGTAACTCCTCATATTATTAAAGATGGCGAAGAACCTACTGATAATCAAATATACGATCTATAGAAAATTAAAAAGAGATGAATAACGCAATAATTACAAAATTAACCAATAAAATTAATTTTGATTTGGTAAAAAAACTTGATATAGAAACAGTAAAGGAATTGTCGTTTGTTCCTGTTAATATGCAAAACGGCGTGTACTTTATTGCAATAAGTACCAAATCTGAAAAAGAAAAAATCACTAATTATTTAAGTGATAAAATTGAAAATAAACTTGAGTTTATATATTTAACTAAGGATAATTTTGATTTATTGTTTGTTTCTTTTTTGAAAGAAGCATCTAAAAGATTGGGTATTCCTTATCAGGAGGTTGATGAAGAAACAGATGACGATCAAGTTGATTTATTAGCAGATGATGAATATTCGCTTGATACAGATGAAGAAATAGAACTGGTTGACGAAACTTCTAATCAATCAGATGAATTTAAACAAGATGATGGTGACGATGATATAGATATTTACTCTCATGCCAGTGCAAAAAATGTTGCTGATGATTCTGTTTCTTCTGATGATATTGATAAACAAGAAGATCAAAAGCCTTCAGGAAATATAAAAAAGGTAAAGTCGCCCCAGACTAAAAAATTAGGCGAGATATTAATTGAAGAAGGATTAATTACAGATAAACAACTGGAAATTGCTTTGGCGGAAAGTAAGGTTCAACAAATACCGCTTGGTTCTGTTTTGGTTAAAATGGGCTTTGTAACTATAAAAGATTTAAAAGAAGCCCTTGGCGCACAAATGGGATTAAAGTATGCAACTGCTGAACAGCTAAAAGCGCTTCCTACTGCGGTATCTATATTACCTGAGGATTTTGTCAAACTTAATAAGGTTATTCCGCTTAGTATGACTGATAAATCCTTGGTTGTTGGCATGGTTAACCCAAATGATAAAAAAGTAATAAATGAAATAGTTTATCAAACAGGTTTAAAGCCTACCATAATGCTTGTTACTCATGTTGAGTTTGAGAATTTTATAAACACTTATTATAGTGCTGATAAATCTGATACCGATGAGTTATTACAACAAATTAATGAAGATGAAAAAATAGAATCAAACCAAGCAGAATTATGGGAGCAAGTTGAACAAGAAGTACAAAATTCCGATGGTGCTGTTTCGCAATTGGCAAACAAAATCATCACCATGGCGATAGATAGACGTGCATCAGATATTCATATTGAACCTTTAAGTGTGGGCTATAGGGTTCGACTCAGAATTGACGGTTCCTTGCAGGAAGTTTTAAAAATTCCTGCAAAGGTAGACAGTGCTGTCATATCAAGGTTTAAAGTATTATCAAGAATGAATATCGCTGAGCATAGACGTGCTCAAGATGGTTCTTTTACACTTAAATACAGAAATAAAGCTCAAGATTTTCGTGTAAACACTTTACCTGTTGCCGGCAGAGAAAAGATGGTAATCCGTGTTCTTGCTCCTCAGATGGATTCAAAGGAAGCAAAGGCTGATAAGATTGAAATTGTGGGCGCAACCGAAGATGATATTAAAAAAATCAGATATTTAGCATCTTCTCCAAATGGAATTGTTTTGACG
This sequence comes from Candidatus Gastranaerophilales bacterium, assembly GCA_944323195.1. Classification (GTDB taxonomy): domain Bacteria; phylum Cyanobacteriota; class Vampirovibrionia; order Gastranaerophilales; family Gastranaerophilaceae; genus RUG14156. Next base: position 16,698 of record CALURR010000071.1, on the reverse strand, counting down.
GCAGGTCCAACAGGTTCTGGTAAAACGACAACTTTGTATGCAATTTTGAGGTATTTGAACTCGGATTCCGTTAATATTACTACAATTGAAGATCCTGTTGAAATTAAACTTGAAGGTATCAATCAGTCTTCAATTAATCCTAAAGCAGGTATTACTTTTGCAAATTCACTTCGTGCAATTTTAAGACAAGACCCTGATACTATATTAATTGGTGAGATACGTGATTATGAGACGTTAGAAGTTGCTATTTCAGCATCTTTGACAGGTCACCTTGTGTTATCTACAGTTCACACAAATTCTGCTGCTGCAACTATAACACGTTTAATTGAAATGGGAGCTAAGGATTATTTAATATCTTCTACGATTTCAGGTATAATTGCTCAACGTTTGGTTAAAAGACTTTGCCCTAATTGTAAAGAAGAATATTTTCCAACTTACGAAGAGGCAAGGAAAATTTTAACTGATCCTGTTGAAATTCAAAAGTTAACCCAAACAAAGTTATATAAACCTCATGGTTGTCCAAATTGTAAGAATACCGGTTATTTGGGACGTTTGGCCGTGTTGGAAATAATGGTTATTAATAATGAGATTAGGAAAATGATTGCTCAACGAGCTCATGATGTTGAATTAGAAGATTATGCTGTAAGACAAGGAATGAAAACTTTGAGGATGGCTTGTTTAAGGCATATACTTGAAGGTGAAACATCTATTGAAGAACAAGTTAGAATACTAGGTTTGGCAGGCGAACAATAATGGCGGATTTTTTATATACAGCATTAAAAAATAATAAAACTGTTGTTACAGGCAGGGTCAAGGCTGCAGATACAAATGAAGCCAGAAGAAAAGTGCGCGAAATGGGTTTGATTCCAACTTCTTTTCAAGATATTTCAACTAAAGGAAAAAAAGGAAAAGGAGAAAAAGCCGTAATCCAAGCACTTAGCTTGAGAGAGAAAATTGATTTTACATCTACTCTTGAAATTCTTACTTCAACCGGTATACCAATTATTGAAGCACTTTTGTTTATTGAACAAAATTCTGATTCTCAAAGAATAAGAAAAATTGCGCATGAATTTAGGCAACAAATTATTGGTGGCTCAACTCTTGGTGAAACACTTGAAAAATATAGGTTGATATTTGGAAGAGTTTATATAGGTCTTGTAAAAGCCGGCGAAGATTCCGGAGAACTGGATAAAACTTTGGTCAGAATGTTGGACTTGTTAAAAAAGCAAGATTCTGTAAAAGGAAAAGTTATTGGTGCATTGATTTATCCTGCAATTGTTGTTCTTTTAGCTATAGTAGCAATTATTATAATGCTTGTTTTTGTATTTCCGGCTTTTGATGAAATGTTTAATAATTTAGGTAAGCCTCTTCCTTGGATAACTAGAGCTTGTATGGATTTAGGCTTATTTATCAAAAATTATTGGGCACTTTGTTTAATTTCAGTGATAGTATTTGTTGTTTGTATAAATCAAGCTTATCAAATGCCAAGAGTTAGAAAGTTTTGTGATAAATGTGTTTTGCATATTCCAATGCTTTCTGATATGTTGAAGTATTCAAATTTTTCAAACTTTATTGCAGTATTGCAAGTTTCATATGAAGCGGGCATTCCGATTGTTGACTGTTTATTTTTAGCTAATTTAACGATTGATAATTTTATATTGAAAAATGCAATAATGCAGGCGGCTGCAAAAGTTCAACAAGGTACTCATTTGTCTGTTGCATTAAAAAATGTTGAAGAAGTTCCTACAATGATGACTTTTATGATTGCAACCGGTGAGCAATCAGGTCGTTTAGGTGATTCTTTATATCATTGTGTTAATTTTATTGATAAAAAATTAGATGCGGTTATTGATGGTTTTACAAAATTAATTGAACCACTGTTAATGATTTTTATTGGTGTTATTGTAGGGATTTTGGGTTTGGCGTTGTATCTTCCCTTATTTCAAGCTTACCAACAGTAAAATTAAAAGCTTAGGTCAGTTTGAAAAGTGTTAAGATATTCCATCATTCCTTTTTCGTCAAACATTAGAACCGTGTTTTGTATTCCGTTTATATTTCTTGTTCCAATTTCTTTCATGCCTACGGATTTGCAAAAATCAATATTTTTAGAGTCGCTTGTTGCTATTTTAATGGTACGATTGTTTGTTTCAAGGCAATAACTTGCTATTCTTGCAATTATTGCTCTTGCGCTATTTTTAACTGCACGATATTCTCCTTGATTCCAAGGGGCTGTGTTTAAATCCCTAATCCACATATTTCCATCATTTTGCATTTCTATGTTTGCAATTGCTTGAATTTTTCCTTCTGATTTTAGTACAAAATAACATGCGTCATTGTATAGTTTTGCTGATTTATATGGCGGTAAGATTTTTGCATTAGGGTATTTTGATTGTTGCCATTGGTTTTTAATTTCTTTTGCTAAGTCAATGTATTCTTTTTCTTCGCTATATGGAGGTATATCTCTAATTTCTCCAAAAATTGGACGTCCTTCTTCTAAATTTTGTAGATATACGCTTTGACCATCTTTTAATATATTCCAAGGAAGTTCTGTATTATTCTTTGGAATAAAGTGTTCAAATTTTGGATTTATATTTTTAAAGCGTTTTTTTAGTATTTCTTGTCTTTTTGATAATTTTTCCATATATTCTTTATAGTCTTTTTCTGATTTTGGTGTGGTGGTATATGTGCCATCTGCCATTGATTTAATTTCTTCTTTAAGGTCGTCAGGTAAATCTATTTTTGCAACATCAAATCTTATTCCTGCTTTTTTTATTCTGTCAAATGCTTCATTAATTTGCTTTTCACTTGCAGACATAACAATTCTTATATAACCATCGCCATTGTTGCCAAATATGTCCCCGGGAGTAAATGCAATCTGTGATTTATGAAGCACATATTTGAAAAATTCATCAGAGGTGAAGCCTTTTGGTATTTTTGCCCAAAGGTAATATGTACCTTGTGTAGGTTTTGCATCGCTTCCAAGTTCGTTCAACCTTTTTATAGCTGTGTTTTTTCTTTTTCTGTATATCTCATTAACTGTTTTAATGTATCCTTCTTTGTCTTTTAGTGCTTCTGCTGCAGCATTTTGAACAGGAATGTATACGCTTCCTCCTGATAAAAATTTTGCTTTTAAAAGGTTGTCAATATTTTCTTTAGAGCTTACCGTAAACGCAACTCTGAACCCTGGCATACTTTGTGCTTTAGAAAAAGTATGCACTTCAAATGCAACATCTTTTGCGTCTTTGGTTTGCATGATTCCCGCAGGTTTTTTCCCTGAGTGTGTGATTTCACTGTTGTCCATATCATGGATTATTAAAATTCCATTTTCTTTTGCAAATTTTACGGCTTTTTCATATGTTTTTTGTGTTCCAAAAACCCCTGTCGGATTATGGGGGTAGTTTAATATAAGTATTTTTGCATCTTTTGGCATAGATGAAAAATCTGGTTGATAGTTGTTATTTGGATATAGGTCATATGGAATTTTTTTTAGGTCATGTCTTGTTATTAAGTCATCGTATAGCGAATACCCTGGGTTTGGCACAAGTATTTTATCCCCATATTCAGCGTATGCACTTAATATGTGATCAATTGCATCTGCTGCACCTGAAGTAACCATTATTTCCTCTTTTGGATTGATTTCAACGTTAAATCTTTTTTTCATCCAATCTGATATTGTATTTAGTAAATATCCGTCACCTTTTGGATTGTTGTATCTATGAGACCATAAGTTATCCACCTTTTCTTTAAGTGCTTCTTTTGCTTTTTTGGGTGGCGTTAGGTCCGGATTTCCCATGGAAAGATCAACTACTGCTTTGTCTCCATATAAATATCTTGCTTTTCCAATTTCAGCTATGTATCTTGAAATTTTGTAATCAGATTGATTTAACCTTTGCGCGGGTTCAATTTTTCTGTTTCCGTAAAAATAAATTAGCGCAAGGTTAGCGTCTATTCTTTGCTTTTTTTCGTTTTGAATTTGAATATTATTTTTTTGTACACTATTATTTGGGTGTTTATAGCTATATATGTTTCGATAGCTGTTGATTTGTTGTATTTTCATTTAGTTTCCTTAAAATATTTTGTGTTTGTACAACGATTGAAAATAAAATATATTGCTTTTTGTGCGTATAAAAAAATCGCTAGTTTTTGCTAGCGATTTTTAAATTTTTATTTAGTTTTATAAAATGTTGGATGTAATCATGAAGTGTACCCTGAAGCTTGATGCATCGTCAGGTTTTCCAACGATAGGAACACCAAAGTATACGTTACCGGATAAGTATCTTGTCATTTTAAGAACTATACCACCGCCCACACTCATTACAAAGTTTGAACGCGGCATTCCGTATCCGTAATCACCAAACCAGCCTAAATCGCAAAATGCTGCCAGTCTAATTGAATCATCGATAAATCTTAATTTGTCAGGTAAATGATTTAAGAATGGTACGGGTGCTCTGAATTCAGCTGAAGCTGTTACACCATAATCTCTCAAGAAGTAACCTTCTTCGAAACCTCTTACTGATGATATACCACCAATTTGAAGTTTATCTGAATACCAAACGTTTCTGTTTACCCATTGTCCATTTGCGGTAAATATACCCATCATTCTCCATGGTAGAACTTGCAAACGCGCAACTGATGCTTGTAATTTTACCATTCTGTTTGTTGGCGTGTGTCTTGAATAATATCCGTCAGAGTCGTTTGACGCTCCGAAAATATCTATACCTTTAGCAACACCTATATTGGCAAACCATTTACCGTATATGTCATCTTTAACGTTAGTTAAGTTTAATTTGATTGAACGTGTTCTATATCCGTATAAATCAAATCCTCTTAAAGTTGTTTCGGTGTTTCTCATATCAAATGCGATGTCACCGTATAATTTATAGTTTTCTGTTTTAATTAATCTTCTTGACAAATCTACATAGAAACTGTGTGATTTACCTTTAACGTCAAAATCTTTTAATTCGCCTCTATCTAGTTCTGTACCTGAGAATGAATAACCAACGTTTAATTTGGTTTCATGTCTGCCAATAGGTACTGAATAGAAAACACCTTGGCTAAATGAACTTCTTGCTAATGAAGTTGTTGATAATAATTGATCGCCAAAGCCTGTCAAATTTGACATGCCGGCAAATATAACAAATCTGTTTAAACCAACAGAAGAACGACCTTGGTTGTCAAAACGGAAATCAAAGTCGATTGGAAATCTATCTTTTACGTTTAGAGTTAAATCTGTATATTGTTCAGAATCTTCGTTGTCTTGTAGTGCAACAGCACCTTTGATGTAATCCATAGCGTTTAATTCACGCAATGATTCTTGGATGTCTGCTACATTTAATACTTTATCTTCTTGTATATTTTTGTCTTTTAAAAATGTTGCATTTAAGTATTTATTTCTGGCCCATTTGTTTCCTTCGATTTTAATGTTGCCATATTTACCCTCTAAAACAACTATTTCAACGTTACCATCTTCTACTTTTTGTGGAGGAAGGTAGGCTGTTGTTGAAATATAGCCGTTTCTTTGGTAGTATTCGGTAATTGCATTTGCCATACCTATAAGGTCGTTTATGGTAACTTCGTCACCAATTCTTTGGCAAATTAAATTCATTAATTGTTCTTCAGTGTATTCTGTATTACCTGTTATATGAATTGAATTTAATTTGAAACTTACTTCTTTGTTTGGAAGATCTTTCATTCGATCTTTCATTTCTTTGTTCATTTCAATTTTTTGTTCTTGGTGCTCTTCTTCTCTATCATTTCTAATTTTTTGTTCATAGTCTTTGATTTGTCTGAAGTTTGTTTGATCGACAACACCGGGGTCAAAATTACCAACACCGTTTGGAATATAATTTGAGCCGGGTTCAGGACCTGCAAAAGCGCAAGATGTACTTATCATCAAACACAATGCCAAAGCTATAGAATTAAACTTAATTTTATTAAATTTCTTATTAAGCACTTTCTTAAATTCCTTTAATATTAACTACAAGAGCACATATACTGTACGCGCAATACAATCATAATTCATATGTAAATATTAAACAATAAATTAAATTGATGATTTTTATCATACTACAAAAAGAACAAAAAAATGTTTATTTTGCTATTTTGTAAATAAATGTAAATTTTTTGCTTTTTTTAAAAAAAATTCCTTATTTATTTTGCTTGATTTTTTTTAAAAAATTTGTTAGTATAGTCGAACGGTATTGAGTATTGTAAAATTTTGTAAATTTGAGTTTTGTATTTGAGAATTTTCTACCATATTGTGGTTTTTATTACATGTATAAGCATATGGGTAAAAATTGTTTATGAAAGGGAACAATAATGAGTCAATTTAAGAAAAAATTCACCGCATTTACTGCAATGTTGGCTTTTCTTTCCTTATCAAGTGCAGCTACATTTGCTGTCGGAGTAAATGATGTACTTGATCATACTGGAAATACCAGCATTACCGGCGATGATATCAAATTAAATGTTGATATTAATTCTGGTCAAAATGGTGCTGTTGGACAAGTCGATTGGAAAGATTTTTCCGTACCCGGCGGACAACAAGTTAATTTTGGTTTTTCAGGATTATCGCAAACCATTATTAACCGTGTATTAGGTGGTAATGAGTCACAAATTTTTGGTAAGTTAACAAATTCTTGTGTAGGTGGCGGAAGTTGTGATTCTTTTGCTGCAACAAGCAAAGTTATTCTTATCAACCCAGCCGGTATCTTATTTGGTCAAGGTTCAACAGTTGATTTGAATTCTTTCACTGCTTCTACATTTGATATTAAGGGTGCAAAAAACCTTAAAGGAATGTCTGAAGCTGAATTAGAAAAATACCAAACCGGTGTTTTAAATAAATTTTCACCTGTTGCTGCTGTTAACGGTGAAAATAGAAGTTATGGTGATATTACTTTTGACTCAAATTATACAGAAGCATTCGAAGATGCTGGAATTAGCTTCAAACCAGGTGAAACATTAATTAGACTTGATGGTACTCAGTTCGGTCATTTTAATCCAGATGGTACAATGGCTGACTTCAATCCAAATAAGTCTGTTGCTATTGTTTCAGATAATATACAATATAAAGATTCACTTATCAGAACAGGAGATAATTATAATTATATAACTTCAAGTTCAGATAAATCTTTTTCAAATGTTAGATTGGTGACAGCTGATGGTGTTACTTTTGGTTATTTGGCAAATGGTTATGCAGATAACTATGAAGTTGCAGATGATTCTAAAACTGATGTTGTAAGAAATATTGAAATTGACAACTCAGGACTTGCTGATGATGAAGTTGCAATAAAATCTGGTGATGTACATATTATTAATAAGTCTAAAGCTGACGGTTCCGATATTAAAATTTCAAATTCTATTATTAAAGGTACAAAGCTTGTTAATAAAGAAAACGGCGACATCATGATTGTCGGTTCCAACGATGTATTGGTTGACAATTCTCGTTTAGAATCAGTTAACACATCAGTTAGAAAAGATGGTATTACAAATTCAACACATGGTCAAAATGGTGGTGAAATATTCATCTCAGCTGATAAGGATTTAACTGTTAAAGATTCTTTAATTGTTTCAGCTGGTGCAAAAGAAGGTACGCCAAACGCAGATAATGCCGGTGCAGTAAGATTATATTCATATGGCGGAAACGCAAATATAGATAATTCAACTGTTATTGCAAAAGGCGATGCTAAGGTTATAGCTACTGACAAAGTTAATATTAATAACTCTTTAATCCAAGCTAGAAACACAGAAGCAGCTGATCAAGACAAAAATATTACTATTTCCGGTGCAAAAGGTGTAGAAATGCATAATGCTATTGCAGATGCTTCAGGAAATATTGATATTAAATCAGCTTATTCAAATGGCGAATTGTCTGGTGATATTATTATTTCAAGCGATTTAGATGAAACAGGTAAAAATCAATCTTTAATTGCAGCTGAAGGCAAATTATCAATCCAAGGTAAAAATACAACTATTGATAATGCTTCATTAGTGTATGATAATATTAAATTCTATGAAGATGGTACTACCGGTATAAATAACGTAACTATTGCAAATAATTCTACATTTAGTGATACAGAAATGGTAGATGGTAATAGAGTTGTTGGTGGTGATATAACTCTAGAAACAAATGGTGATTTTACACTTGATAATGCAACATTACAAAGAGCTGCATACACTTTAAAATTTGATAGAAATATTGATGAATCACTTGCTGATGATGGTTCTGTTGATGCTGTTAAATATGAAACTACAATTAAGACAGCAGATGCTAATAATATCAACATTACATCCACTAAAGGTAATGTAAATTCTGTAAATAAAACAAACGTTCATGCAAACAATAATATTAATCTTTTAGCAAAAGAAGGCAATGTTAATATTAATGATTCAACATTTAAAGCTGATGCTAATTTCACCGCCGAATCTACAAAAGGCAGCATGAATGTTAAAGATAACTCTGTTATCCAAGGCGGTAAAGATGTTAACTTAATTGCATATGATACTATTACATTCGGACCTCAAGGTGAAAGCAATATCAATATTGATAATTCAGTAAAAATTTCATCAGGTGAAGATATGTATATTACTTCTACTGGTGGTGATATTAATGCTGAAAAGACAACAATGCCAAGTTTGTCATATGGTGATAGATTGACATTTAATGCTGCTGGCAGCAATAACTTCACAAGTGAAGATTCGCTAAAATCAGTTAATGTTGATTATATTGCAGGCAAATCAAATAACTTCACAACTAAAGGTGATATTCAATTTGTAAATTCTTCTCTTGAGTCAAAAAGTAATAATATTACAACAACTCAAGAAGGCGGAGATGTTATCTTGAATAATTTAACAATCAAGAAAGCAACCGCAGATGCTAAAGATACTAAAACTACAATCAACGCTAAAGGTAATGTAACAACTAAAGATGTTACAAATACAGTTGCTAAACATGAATCTGAATCAGTTCATACATTCCCGCAAAGTGTAGAAGTTGATGAAAATGGAACAGCAAAAGAAGGTCAAGTTATTGATGTAAATCAAACTAAACTTGTTATCAATACAAAAACATCTGTAACTACTCCTGAAAACAATACAAATGGTAGTATTATCATTGATGTTAAAAATGCTAATAACAAAGATGCAGGTATTGAGTTGACTGCTGAAAATGACAGATGGGATGGACAAATTGATAAAAATCAAGGTCCTGAAGTACACGTAAATGCAGTTGATAATGAACTTGCGGTATCTAAGATTATTACAGATAAATTATTCTTAGATAAAGATGATACAATGATTGCTTCTGATGTTCAACTTACTCCTGAACAAATGGCAGGTCTTCCTGAAGGTACTCCTTCAAAAGGTTATATCGAAGTTAGAGATAAAGGCGGTTTGAATTTAGACCCTAACGAAGGTTATGATCCGCTACCAGATGGTTTTGAATATACTGGTAACTATGATTCAGATAAAGTAGTAGTTGATGATGGTGAAGGCAATACAACTACAACTACAACAGATCATAAACACACTATTGAATTCGATAAACAAGGTGATTCTGATGACTTTATTCTGGTTTACGATAAAACCAAAGTTGAAACTCAGGAATGTCCGGAATTACCTGATGTAGAACAAACAGATGATAATATTGATTCTCTAATTAATCAAATTAAACTTCCAAGAGAACAAGTTGAAATCTCTAAATCATCTAAAGTTTCTGATAATACTGTTGATCAAACAGCAAATATTATGTCAGCTGCTGCTAAGGTTGATATAAGTGAAGAAACAAACAATAATGCAAATTCAAACAAAAAAGATGATGAAAAAGAATAATAATTGAATTTGATAGATATTAAAACCGCTAATCAATTTGATTAGCGGTTTTTTTATAACTATAAATTAAACTAAAATTATTGTTGATATATCCAAACATCGTAACCTTTAGATTTTAGACTTTGTGCGTGATTTTTGGCAACAGAAAAATCTTGATATGAACCCATTTGAACGCTAAATACATCTCCAACTTTTTTAACGAAAGGAGTAGCGCTTGAGTTGAGTGATTTGATTTCAGCTTGTGCCTTTTGCGCTTCTTCAAGAGTTGAATATCTGCCTATTAAAACTTTTGACATTATTGTAATGTTTTTGTTTAGTGTAGTTTCTTCTGCTTTTTTAGCTGAATTGTTTTTAAGCTCATCTATCGGATTAGTAATTTTGGGTTTTAAAATATCACCTTTTTCTTCTTTTTGCTGTTTGATTTCTTTATTTTTTTCGCTTTGTTCAATTTTTTGATTTTTTTCTAAATGAATAGGGTTGATAATTTCTTCAGAATTTTGTTTTTCTATAATTTTGGCTTCATAAGGAGCGTTTTCTTCTTGCTGAATAAGCATTAATCTTTTATCGATTTTGCCTTGTTTTTCTTCGTAAATATCTTCTTCTAATTGGGAATTTTCCCCTATTTTTGTTTTGTCTAAAGTGATATTTTTTGAATATTCAATGTCTACTTTTGTTGAATATTTCATAATTACAACTACGATAACAATAAACATGATTATGAAAGTTGTTATGAATATTTGAAATAAGAAATTTAGTTTTGAGATTTTCTTTTCTTGTTTATTTGCTTGTAGTTGAATTTTATTTTTTTTATATGCAAAATAATTTGATGAATTGAAATCCATTATTCGATTACACCTCTTACTTTGTATGTAGCCATTTTAATACTTTCAGTTTCTTTTGAGTATTTATCCATTATTTTTAATGCAAATTCTTTTACATCTTTAATGCCCATTTCATTTAGATCTGACGCTTCTATGGGAGCACCTTCTTTTATTATATTTAATGCGCTATGGATTAGGCAAGAAGTTATAGATTTTGTTGCAATTGACACTGATAGTTTTCTGTTTTCGTAAAATAAATCGTCGCCATCTCTTTTTACTTTGATATTATAATCTTCTAAAACCTCTTTAATTATTGATATAAACAATCTTTGAGCATAGACCATTGCTGTTAGTGAAATGTCAAATTGCTCAATAATGAAATTTAACATTTTTTTAGAGTATATAGGTTCATTATTGATAACATCCTCAATATCAACCATTTCTTCGATTTTAACGTCAACTTCGCCTATAAAACTTACAATTGAATCTCCTTGAAGATGGAAGTTTTTATAAATCCAATGTGGTGAAAGTTGAGAACCTATGTATTTTATTTCTTTGTCTATAAAATATGTGTTCATTCTTAAAAAATCTCCTCAATTAAGCTTGGATTATCGCTGCTTAAAATTGCATTGTATAATAATTTGCAAGACATACACTTGCCGCAATGTTTTTTGTTTGTATTTTCTTTTGAATTATAACAGCTTTTTAAAAATTTTAAAGGTGTATTGTTTTTTATTGCATAATTTACTATATCTATCTTATTCATATCTATGCAAGGCGCCCATACAACTGGTTTTTGTTGTGTTGAATATTTGAAAAAATTGTTTGAAATTTCGCTAAATTCTTTACTATTGTCACTAAAATTCCTTGCTTCTTCTTTATTAGCGCCAAAAATTATATAATCAATTTTGTAGTTATCGCAGTATGTTGCAGCTATATTTAAAAACAATCCATTTCTATTGGGTATCCATACGGAATTAAATTCATCAAGTTTGTTGTTGTTGGGGTTTGTTAGGGCATTATTTAACATTTTTTTTAAAAAAGGCAGTTCTATAATTTCATTTTGTATTTTATAAAATTTGCATATTTCTGTTGCAGCAAGTTTTTCTTCTTCAAAAGCTTTTTGTCCATAGTCAAAAGTTAGCGCCCTTGTTATGGAGCATTTTTTTCTTGCAATGTCTAGTGAAATAAGACTGTCTAGTCCGCCTGATAATAAGATAATTCCTGTTTTATTCATTATTTTTCCTCATATTCAATTATAATTTCTTTTGCGTAGTTTTTTAATTCAATTTCATAGCTGCCGTTTATAATTTCATCTAAAATTCTTCTATCTGAAATGTTATATAGTGCAACAAGCGCATTTTTTTTAACTTCTATGTTATCATCAAATTTTAATCTCTCATATATTAATTCATAACTTTCTTTAATGTTAGAGTTCATTAATGTTTCAATAGCGCTTATTCTCACGCGTTCAGAAGGGTCAAGGAGTGATTTTTTGAGTATATCCAGTGCAAGTTTGTCTTTTTCGATGTCAAATTTAGACATAGCTTCAACTATGCGCTCTTTTAGATATGAAAATTTTGATAAAAACATTTGTTTTGTATTTATGATTGAATTGAAAACTTTGAGCGCTCTTTTATCTCCCAACATTCCAAGTGCAATAACTGCCGACTCTTTAATGTATGCTGATTTTTCTTTTTCATCACAAGCAATATTGCCTAATGTGTCAAATGCATTTTTGTCGCCTATTTTTCCAAGCGCTTCGGCTGAAGCTAATCTGATTTTATAATTTGAATTCTTGTCGTTTAAACAATACATCAGGGCTGTAACAGAGCTTGTGTCTTTAAAGTTTGAAATTGTTTTAATGGCAAGTACTTTTAAATTTAAAAAGTCATTGTTGTTATTTTGTCTTAATATAAAATCAATCAAAAAAGGTAGGCAATTTTTGTTTTTTGTTGAGTTTATTTCTCTAATCAGATAATTTAAAAGCTGATTGTTTGAAGAGTTTTCTAAAATATATTTGTATAGATAATTTAATTCTTGATAATTATATTTAATTTTTAGCTCTTTAAAAAGTGTAACATAATCTGTTTTATGTTTAAGTTTGTCATTAAGGTATGAGATTATATTTTCAATATTTTTTTCGCCCATACTAAAACCACTCTAACAAGTAAATTTAAACATAAAGACCCATGCTTGTAAACTTTTTTAAACTATTTTTAAAAATACCCTTTAAAAGTTTCTGTTTTGGTGTTAAAACATAACAGAACTAAAATGAGTTTATAAAATTAAGGATGTCGGAAGTTACATATCAGCAAGCGGTCGAGCAAATAAAAAATCAACTGGATATAGTAGATGTTATATCTCGTTATGTTGTGCTGAAAAAAAGTGGTAGAAATTTTCAAGGTTTATGTCCGTTTCATAACGAGAAAACTCCATCTTTCGTTGTTACTCCTGATAAGCAAATTTTTAAATGTTTTGGCTGCGGCGAAGGCGGGGATGTTTTAACTTTTTTAATGAAAATCAATAATCAATCGTTTGCTGAAGTTATTGAGGAACAAGCTGCAATCCTAGGGATTGAACTTCCAAAACATAGTAATAAAAATAATCTTATTTATAAAGCTGAAAAAGATAGACTTTATGATGCAATGGAGCAGGCTCAAAAGTTTTTCTCGAAGAATTTAGAATCTAATCAAAAAGCTCTGGAATATCTTGAAAAAAGAGGAATAAATGAAATTGCTATTTCGAAATTTTCCCTTGGTCTGGCGCCAAAAGGACATTTTGAACTCAAAAATTATTTGACAAATCTTGGTTTTACTATTGATGAATTAAATAAAGCCGGTCTTGTATATGAAAAAGATGGTGTATTTTATGACAGATTTAAAAATAGAATCATAATTCCTATTAAAGACATAAACTCAAATACAATTGCGTTTGGTGCTCGTGCTGTTATAGACGGCCAAATGCCAAAATACATTAATTCCCCTGAAAGCATTATTTACAATAAAAGCTCGGTATTGTTTGGCTTAAATCGTGCAAAAGAAGCGATTTTGAAGTCTGATAGCGTAATATTTATGGAAGGATATTTTGATGTAATTTCGGCTCATCTTGGCGGTGTTGAAAATGCAGTTGCAACTTGCGGAACGGCACTCACTCCCCAGCATATTAAATTAATTAGTCGATTTAGTCCATCTCGAAGAATTTTCCTCGCTTTTGATACTGATTCTGCCGGTAAAAAAGCCATTGAACATGGTGCTGAAGTAATTAAAAATATTTTTAGTTCTTTGGGTGATATTAAGCAATATGATTCGAATTTTCAAAATACGACAGATAATGTTTGCGAAATTAGGGTAGTTCAAGAAATTCAAGGCAAAGATCCGGATGAATTTATTAGAGAATTTGGTGGCGAAGAGTATTTGAAAAAAGTTGAACAAGCGCCGCTATTACTTGATTATCAATTAAATCAAATTTATAAATCCATAAAAGGTAAGATTACTCCGCAAGAAAAAAGTTCGTATGTCATCCAAATTGCTGATATTTTGTCTCAAATTAAAAATCCTGTAATTTTAGACGATTATATAAAAGTAGCGTCTTTTAAACTTGATGTATCACAAACAATTTTAAAAACGCAAATTCTAAATAAACAAACAGATGAATTTGGAATTTTAAAAATAGAAAATGAACAAGCTGTTAGTTCAAAAAAAATGGTTAGAAATGACTCAAAAAGCCAATATGAACTAATGGAAGAAAATTTAATAAAATTGGCATTTGCTGCCTTAAAGCCCGAAGAACAAGTTTATTTTAGTGAAAAAATCAGTGGATATACTTGTGAGAATGAAGAAAATGCTAAAATTCTTAACGAAATTGACAAAAATTTAACACAAGTAAATAATGTTGATGAACTAGCAAAAAAACTTTTTCTTGAGTTTTATAATGAACAGCATATCCAAAAGAAAATTTCAGATAATATTTTCTCTTCGCATGTATTTAACAACTTATCTTTAGAAGATTACAAAAGGGCGGTAGATGAAACTTTTATCCGATTGGCAAAATTGAAAGAACAAAATAAAAAGGAAAATTTAAGAAAAATGTTAAAAGATAATACACTTTCACAAGAAGAAAAACTTAAATTATCTCAAGAGTTCTTTCAAGAATTACAACAACAATAATAAGATTGGAGAATAAATTAAATGAGCAGAAAAAGAAATCCCGAAAGTTCTGTAATAAGCGTAATTGATAAATCGGAAGTTATGGAAGATGATGAATTTTTTGAAGGCAGTGAACTTGAAACTGATAACATCTCCAATATTATGAGAACTCAAGGAGTTAGCACTGTTGAAACATCTTCTGTGTCTCATTTTTTTGATCAAAATGATGATGAAGATGATCAAAATGAAAATGATATTTCAATTCCGCGCGGAATTTCTGTTGATGACCCTGTAAGAATGTATTTAAGAGAAATTGGCAGAATTAAACTTTTGACTGCAGATGAAGAAATAGATTTAGCAAGAAAAATTGTTGCAGGTGGAAATTCAGGTGCTGTTGCAAAAAGAAAGCTTGTTCAAGCAAACTTGCGTCTTGTTGTTTCTATTGCTAAAAAATATGTTGGTCGCGGTATGTTATTCTTAGATTTAATCCAAGAAGGAAACCTAGGTTTAATAAGAGCTGCTGAGAAATTTGACCATGAAAGAGGTTATAAGTTCTCAACTTATGCAACTTGGTGGATTAGACAAGCAATTACAAGAGCAATAGCAGACCAAGCAAGAACAATCAGAATTCCTGTTCATATGGTTGAAACAATCAATAAACTTAAAAAAGTTACAAGAAAATTAGCTCAAGAGCTTGCAAGAAAACCATCTGAAGAAGAATTATCAGCAGAAATGGGTATTTCAATTAATAAGTTAAGAGAAATAATTAAAGTTGCGCAAGAGCCTTTATCTCTTGAAACTCCCATCGGAAAAGAAGAAGATTCTCGCCTTGGTGATTTTATAGAAGATAAAGATGCTGATGCTCCTGTTAAAACGGTTGCTCATGAATTATTAAGAGAAGATTTGGCTGAAGTTTTAGGCTCTCTATCAGCTCGTGAACGTGATGTTTTAAGATTGCGTTTTGGTATGGATGATGGAAGACAAAGAACATTAGAAGAAGTTGGTCAATTATTCGGCGTTACTCGTGAACGTATTCGTCAAATTGAAGCAAAAGCTTTAAGAAAATTACGTCATCCAAATCGTTCTAAACGTTTAAAAGAGTATGTTGAAGTTTAAAATAAAAACCCTCAAGATTGCTTGAGGGTTTTTAATAGACAATTTTTAAATTTATTATATAATTAAGTAATTACAAAATTTTTTAGGTTTATATGAATAAAAAACAAGCAAAATTAATTATATTTACAGGTCCATCAGGTGTTGGAAAGGGTACAATACTATCTGATTTTTTTAAAAAAGTAGATAATAATATTGTTTATTCTATTTCAAATACAACAAGACAACCAAGAGATGGTGAAATCAACGGCATGCATTATTTTTTCATTTCTAAAGAAGAATTTGAAAAAATGATTAGTGAAGATATGTTTTTAGAATATGCTTGTTATAGCGGTAATTACTACGGTACAAATAAAAATTTTGTAGCGCAAAAAATAAATGAAGGTAAAAGCGTTCTTCTTGAAATCGAACTTCAAGGTGCACTTCAGATAAAAAAAAAATGTCCTGATGCTGTTACTATTTTTATCAAACCTCCAACTTTTGAAGAACTTGAAAAACGTTTAAGAGGTAGACACAGTGAAGATGAAGCAAGCATTTTAAAAAGACTTAAAGCTGCAAAAGAAGAATTGAATAATGCAGATAAATTCCATTATGTTATTGAAAATGATGTTGTAGATAAAGCAGTTGATGAATTAATTGCAATATACAATAAGGAAACAAATAATGGTTAACACTAAAAATATTCTTCTTGGAATAACTTCATCTATTGCTTCATATAAAGCTTATGAGTTGATCAGGTTATACAAGAAAAATGGATTTAATGTAAAAGTTGTTTTAACTGAACATGC
>CALURR010000070.1 GCA_944323195.1 Candidatus Gastranaerophilales bacterium | reverse complement strand
TTTGGAGATAAATGTAAAGATTCACGAAGGCATAAATCAAAATGTATTTATTATCAAAATGGATATTGTAATTTTAGAGTTCAAAGTTGTATTGGTTCTAGTCATTGTGAATGTTATGAAAGTTTTAAAGGAAAAGCAAATAAAAGATAGAATCTATATTTCTTATATTAAAAAAATTATTTTGTAATTTTATTGTATTTATTCGATAAGTTTAATTAAAAGTATAAAACTATATTTTTAGTAAAAAGACTTTTATTTTGTTTTTATATGCATATTCAATAGTTTGTTTTGTTCCACCATTGGAGCCATTGAATACAGCTATAAGTAAATTTGAGTTATCTATCATATATTTGTTTCTTTTTTGCATACATCCATTATAATAATTTGAATTGCTTGTATAAGTTATTTTATCTGCTAGTGTTAATATTTTGTTATATCTATCAATACTTTCAGTTTTCCATTTTTCAGTTTGATTTTTGCATGGAATTGCACACTCTAACTTAATGTTAGGGTGTTTTGTTTTTAATTTTAAAATAATTTCAGCGCAAAGCATATCAATTCCTAGTGCCATGCCACTTATAAAATAAACATATCCAACTTTGATTGATTGTTTAATAATCTTTTTAAGTTTATTTTTAAAAACAAAAAATCTAAGACCTTTTTCTTTGTATCCCCAAGGTAAATTTTTAGGTCTATGACCTGTGAAACAACATGTATAGAATTTTCTATCTTTCATAAAAATATTATAGTATAGAAAATTCTATAATTCAAGTATTTATATAGAAAATTCTATAAAATTTATATAGAGAGGTATATTATGGATTTTATAGATATTTTAAAAGATATAATGATAGACTTTAATTTAAATCAATCACAATTAGCAGATAAGATTGGTGTAAAACAAAGTCAAGTAAGTGAATGGCTCAAAGGTAAAAGTAAACCAGGGTATGATAGTATCAAAGCAATTTGTATTGCTCTTGATATTTCAGCAGATAGATTATTAGGATTAGATGAAAAATAAACTTTAAGTTTTAAAATTAATGGAGTTATAATGAGTATAAGTGATAAAATATCGCAAGCAATTAAAGAAGGAAAATGGTTAGATATTTCATACATTAACAAAAATGATGAAAATACTTTTTATTGGATTGCAATTAAAGATATTGATTTTGATAAAAAGACTTTTTATGTAACTATGTTTAATGACAAGAAGTCTATGGAAACTTTTGATTCTTGGATTTATTTTGAGAATATTATAAAAGCAGAAGTTATAAATTTTTCTTCATATGATGTTCCAGATGGTCTTATTAATAAAATAGAAAGAAATATTAATAAGTGTAGATGGTTAAATTATGATCATTTTAATCATAATATTTTAAATTATTATAAAGAATGTAATATTTTAGATAATGATCCCGCTCAAAAAGAATACTCTTGTGTTCCTGGTATTGACTTAAGAGTATTAAGAAAACATAAATATTTTCATCTTACGGATGAACAGGCAAAGAGGATAATTGCAGATATTTATCGTTATGATATTAAGAATATATCAAACTCTCATTTTACTTTAGCGATAAACTGTTTTTCTATAGATGAAGGTAAAAATAAGTTTGTTATAGCATATTATCAAATAACTTTTGATCCTATAGCCAAATCCCTTAAATTAGATAAAAGATTAAGATTTAATCAATCATTTTTAATTGAGGGAAGAAAACATTCTTTATTTAATTACATAAATATGGATATAGATGAATTTACAAATACATTTAAAGATAAGTTTGATTTATATCAAAATATTATATTGAATAATTTAAGAGCCGGAGAAAGTATTAATACTCGTCCAGAAATAATGCTAATTCAAAGAGATGTGCCTATTGATTTATCTGAGACATTTAAAGTTATTGAAGATAAATATAACGAAAATCAATTACCAATCCCATTAAAGTCTTTTTTTGGAAATATAACAAAAAAAAACAATATTAGGAGAAAAGAACCTTCACTAATTATCTATGATAAAAAAATTAATATAAATCAAATGAGAGTTTTGTATAATGCTATAAAATATCCAGTAACTTATGTGCAAGGACCTCCAGGGACTGGGAAAACACAAACTATCATAAATGTAACATTAAGTGCTTTTTATAATGATAAAACGATGTTGATTTGTTCTTCAAATAACAGACCTGTTGATGGAATAGTTGAAAAATTAAAATTTAATTATCGTAATGAAACTATAAATTTTCCATATTTAAGATTGGGAAATTTTGAAGATGTCAAAAAGGCAACTTTAAGAATTAGAGAATTATATAATTATAATTCAAATAAGTCTCCGAAAGATGATTTATTAAATAAAATAAAAGTATCTTCTGATGATCAAAATTCAAGATTAATAGAATTATTGAATATACAGGAAAAAAGAGTTGATATAGAAGATTGTTTAGCAAGTTCAGAGAAATTAATTCAATCTTTTAAAAATAATAGTAGTAAGATTATAGATGTAGTAAAAGGTAAAGTAAAGCAATTAAAAGAAGCTTTGGCAGAGTTGCCAGAAATATCTAATGATGAACTAGTATCATTATTTATTCCTTTAAATGAAAATTATCAGTTATCTCAATTTTTATTTTTTAAGTCGTTACAATACATCACAAAATTAAAGAAACCAAGATATGCAGAACTAATTAGTATTTGTAATATTGAAGATGATGAAACTAGAGCAAATGAGTTCAATAAATGGACTCAAAATGACAACAATATGAAAAAATTAGTAGAAGTTTTTCCAGTTATATTTTCAACGAATATTTCCACTAGAAGATTGGGAACTCCTAACTTTATGTTTGACTTAGTTGTTATGGATGAGGCAGGTCAGTGTAATGTTGCAACTGCTTTGTTGCCAATATCAAAAGCACAATCTTTATTGTTGGTAGGTGACCAAAATCAACTTAAACCTGTTATTGTTTTAGAAGATCATGTGAATAAAGACCTTATGGAAAAATATAATGTACCCGATAAATATGATTATAAAACAAATTCAATTTTGGATGTTATGCGAAAAAATGATAACATATCAAAAAATATATTATTAAAATATCATTATAGATGTGGCAAAAAGATTATTGGTTTTTCTAATCAAAGATACTATAACAATTCTTTAAATTTGTCATATATTAAATCTCAAGGAGATTTAACTCTTTTAAATGTAAAAAATCAAAATGTTAAACAAAAGAATGAAGCTTATGATGAGGCTGTTTCAATTGTAGATTACATTGAAAGAAACAACATTCATGATGCATTTATAATAACCCCATTTGTGAACCAAAAAGATTTATTAAAAAAGATTTTACAAAGTAAAAATATTAATGATGTTGATTGTGGAACAATTCATTCTTTACAAGGTGCAGAAAGAGACACTATTATTTTTTCAACAGCAATTTCAGAAAAGACGAGTAAAAAAACTTTTGAGTGGATTAAGGATAATTATGAATTAATTAATGTTGCTATAACAAGAGCTAAAAATAAACTTGTAATAGCAGCTGATACAGAGGTAATAGATAAACTATCAAATAAAAAAGACGATTTATATAATTTAATTCAATATGCAAAAAATAATGGAGAAATAAAAATCCCGCCTAACGATTCAATAAAAATTGAAATAGGAAATTCAAATGGTAGCCTTGCGGAGGACGAATTTTTTAAAACTATTTCTCATTTTTGCTCTTGCCATAAAACATTTGAAGCAGAGAGAAATGTAAAAGTTTCAAGAATTATTAAAGACTCTTTAGGTTATTATTCAAAACAAGAATTTGATCTGGTTTTATATGAGAAATCATTTTTTGGAAAAAAACCTGTTATTGCTTTTGAAGTTAATGGAGGGGAACATTTTGATGTGTTATCAAGGGAAATTTCTGACAAGAAAAAGATGGAAATTTGCAAAAGAAATGGTATAAAATTAATTT
>CALURR010000069.1 GCA_944323195.1 Candidatus Gastranaerophilales bacterium | reverse complement strand
TTTTCAACAGCAGTTCTTAAACGAAAATTACCGTTTAAATCTCCGCCGCCGATTTTAGCAGCGATAATTATTTCTCTTGAAAATTTAGCAAAATTCACACCGCGAGCTGCGTCTGCTTTTGCTTTTTTATGTTTAATATTTGCCCACTTGGAGTGTCCTGACATAATTTAATTCCTTTTTTATTTTGTTTATGTAATAATTAAAACATATGCAAAACGAATTATCAAGAATTGACTACATAAGAGAATTAATAGCAGATTGCAGGTATGATGATGCTATGGAATTGCTCCACATTGCAACAGAAGAAGAACCTGACAATGTGGATTATAACTACGAATTAGCCCGAATTTTTATGGAGATGGGCAATTGGGCAAGTGCAATTTCTAATTTAGAATTAGTAGTAGAAAGAACAAAAAATCACCTGTTATATTTTATGTTAGGTGAAGCATATCAAGCCGACAATCAAATAGATAGAGCAATCGGAGCATACCTAAAAGCAATAATGCTAAATGAAAAATTTGCACTTCCATATAAAAAACTGGGGATGTTGTTTTTAAGCAGAGATGATAAAATCTCATCAATAGAATATTTTGAAGACTATCTGAAATTAGATATACCTGAAGATGAAAAGATAAGTATAGCTAAACTTTTAGATAGGATTAGAAAATGAAAAACGTAGAAATCTACACTCTTGATTATTGCCCTTTTTGCATGAAAGCAAAATTATTCTTAGAAAACCATAAAGTGAATTTTACTGAAATTCCTTGCGATGATAATGAAGATGAAATGAGAAAAAAATTAACCAAAGACTATAATCTTAAATCTTTGGCTACTTTTCCTCAAATTATTATTGATGGCGTAAATATTGGCGGTTATAGCGATTTAATAGATAAATACAACAATAACCTAATATCTTTTGATTAAAGATATTTTTTAATATTTGATATAATTGCGCTTTTTGGCATCATACCAACCATCACTTCTTTTACTTCTTTATCTTTAAAAATTAGAACACTTGGAAGTGATGCTATGCCATATTCTTTTGCCTTTTGCGGGTTTTTATCCACATCAATTTTAACAACTTTTATTGAATCAATAAATTCATTTTGTATTTGTTCTAACACAGGAGCAAGTTTGCGACAAGGACCACACCATGGCGCCCAAAAATCTACAAGAACAATTTGAGAAGAATTTAGTACAATATTTTCAAAATTATTATCATTTATTTCTTCAATATTTGCCACATTTACCTCCTTTTTATTTTTTTATATAATTGTACCATGGATATTGATAATATTTTTTCGATTTTAAAATATAACTTTGATAATAATATTTTGCCCCACAGCGAATTTGTGGATTTCATGGAAAATATAAAAGACCCTTATATTGTCTTAATTTGCTGCATTTTATCTCTAAGAACAAACGACAAAACCACAATTGGCGCCGCAAAAAGAATGCTTGAATTAGCCAAAACTCCTGATAAGATGATAAAAGTTGATGTTGAAACCTTACAAAATGCAATTTATCCTGTAGGATTTTACAAAAACAAAGCTTCGCAAATTATTGAACTATCTAGAACTATCGTTGAAAAATATAATTCAAAAACCCCTTCAACTATTGAAGAATTAACAAAATTCAACGGAGTTGGAAGAAAAACAGCAAACCTTGTTTTAACTAAAGGATTTAATACTCTTGGAATTTGTGTCGATATTCATGTTCATAGGATTTCTAATCGTCTTGGATATGTCAAAACAAAAACACCCGATGAAACAGAAATAGAATTAAGAAAAATTCTACCAAAAAAATATTGGATAGATTTTAACACTTATCTTGTAACTTTAGGGCAAAATATCTGTAAACCCCAAAAGCCAAACTGCGCCAATTGTCCTATTTCAAAGTACTGCAAGAAGGTGTTTAATTAAACACCTTCTTTAATACTAAGCTCTAAAATCTCGATGTTAGGTGAAATAATATTTGAATTTTTAATTCTAAACACTAATTTTTTCATTTTGCCAACATTAATTACCTGATTAGAAATTAAACTCATAATATATTCAATAGCTGCAATATCATCGGTATCTTTTGCAATTTTATACAATTCATTCAACTTTGTTAAAGTCAATTCCTCGCAAGAAAGTGCACTTGAAAACAAATCAGTAACATTTATCCAATCAATTGAAGGCTCATCTATTTTTAAAAGTGTCAACTTTTCATCTCTTAAAATGATATAGTCATAAATTTTTTGCGCATTATTTAATTTTTGAGAAGCCTTGTGTTTCATATAATCACAAAAACCCTTCATCGCAATTTCATCAAAATAAGTTGACATTGCAAAATATAAATACGCACTATAGAATTCATGGTTAATTTGTTTATTAAAAGCGTCGATTAATTTTGTGTCCATTTTTGCCCCTATTTCGTTACCCAAACGCCATCAATATTACAATAAATTCTTATATAAAAACCTTCCTTGCAATTACATTTAAAAGACATTTCAGGTTTATCTGTTTCTTTTAAATATTTTCTTTTTATATAAACTCCATCATTTGAAATTGCTTCAATAAATTCAATATGATGTTCCATTGTAGTACCATGAGTAAATGTAACTTTCTTTTCAACATCATCAATATGTTCTATATGAGCATAATGGGCATTATTTTCGCTTGCTTTATGTTCATCCATTAACTTCATATTTTCGCCACAGCAAACTAATGTTCCGGCACCTTCGTGCACTACTTCAACAACATTAGAACAAACATCACATTTGTAAATTTCCATTTTTTTTGTCATATTTTCCCCTTTCTCAATCTTTTAAAATTCTGACATGGCAATTTTTTAAAAGAAATTAGCTACTATGGCTAACTCTTTTGAAAAAAAGAAAGAAAAATGTTATAATCCAAAAAAAAGAGGTGAATTATGGCTAAAATTTTAATTTCTATGAAAGATAATTTTCTAAAAACCATAGATGAAATGGCACAAAAAGAACAAAGAACCCGCTCTGAATTAATCAGAGAAGCTCTTAGAAATTATATTAAAAAAGCTAACACGATAGCACCTAAAAAAGCTCAACAAGATGCTACATTGCTCGAGTCTTTGCTAGACTAACCATATACACCTGAATTTCTAAAGGTTCAAGGGTGGTCTTTATTAAATTATTTTCAATTTTTGGCTGTTTTTTTGTATTAATCAATGAAAACAAATAATCTTTTTTTAAATATTTAGATTTTATATTAACCTCTTGATTTTGATTTTCATCCAAAGAGCCAATGACAATAAGCTCTCTATCTTTATCAGTTATAGAATATGCAAAAACTCTTTCATTATTTGTTTCTAAAAGTTTAAATTCGCCATTATTAATTAAATCAAAATTTCTTTCTTTAAAATTAATAGCTTTTAAGTATTTCTTTTTTAATTCGGGGTGTTTGTTTCTAATTGGACCTGTCATATTAAAAATATCAAACATACCGCTATGAACAAAATAATATTCATCATCTGTTTGGCTATTTTTAGCTTTTTTATTTTCATAACTATATGTAAAATCATCCCCTTGAGAAAAACCATCCAAGAAATATGAGTTAACAGGCAAAGTTGTATTTAACCACAAAATCATATCCCAGTAATTTTTTCCTCTTAAAATTGGAGCTTGTTGATCATGGGTTGCAAAAGCAGCCATGATAGATTTACCTTTGTTTTTCTTTAAATTTTTTAGGTTATTTTCAATTTTTCTATCAAATTCTTTTTTTGTTCTAATATTTTTAAAATCACTCCAAGAGCCATAATAACAATCAAAACCGGCCTCTAGAAGTTCATCAATAGTTGCATATTTGCTAACAGTCATAGGGGCAGGATTACTCCACTCTAAACTGGCTTCAGCCAAAAACAAGAAATTTTCATTTTTGCTTCTGGCATAATTAATAATCTCTTTCCAAAATTCTTTAGGTTTAATTGCTGCAACATCAGCTCTAATTCCATCAAAACCAATTTCTTGAGCCATATCAACAAAACTTTTAAAATTATTCAAGGTTTCATTATACAATGTTTTTCCATCATCATTATAAACCCTAAATAATCTTACATCTGTCCAATCAGCAGGAATTAAAGCTTCTTGTTTTTTATCCAAAATAAACCAACTTGGCTTTTTTATGCTTAAATCATAAGACCCACAGCTTGGCAAATCTAAAATAACATTTAAATCAAGACTATGTGCGGTTTTGATAAATTCTTTTGCCTCATCAATAGCAGACATATCATTTTTATCATCATCAAGCTGGGGATTAATTTGATTAAATAAATCCATTGCATATAATGAACCTGCTGTTCCTAAGGCTTTTAATTTGCCGCTTGGAGTTATAGGTAAGACATAAATTGTATTTATTCCATCATTTTTTAGCGCTTGAAGTTTATCTTTAGCATTTAAAAATGTACCTTTAACATCACCATCTTTTGGGTCAATTAATCCATCAAGGTTTTTATCAACCGCAGCAAAATTCCTAATATTTATTGTATAAATAACTGCTTTATTATTTTTAAAAACTTCTCTTAAATTTTCTCTTGCATATAATTGAGAAGATAATGCAAGTAAAGCTAATGCCGTAATAACTAATTTTCTTTTCATAATATAAAAGTATATAGGAAAAAGAAATTTAGTGTATAATAATTAAGATGTAATTTTTTAGTATTTAGGGTTTTTAAATGAATAAATTTTTTAATATATTTAAAAATGAAGAACTGCTTAAAACATCTAAAACAGCAGGCTTTTTCGCTTTTATTTTTGTAGCTTTAATTATAACCTCGCTATTATCTGTAAGATATTATTTATATCAAAACATAATTGTTAATGGCATAGCTCAAAAAACAATTTTAGCGAAAAACAACTTTGAAGTTATCGATAAACAAAGAACAGAACTAATCAAAAGAGAAGTTGCAAATAAAATTCGCCCGATAGTTGTTCCTGTTGAAGGAGATTATATTAAAGTTGATCTTCAAAAAGCAATTGACGACATTGAAAAAATTAAAAAAAGCAAAAAGACATACCAAGTTAAACAAAAAGAACTTTTTGATTTATTAGAAATAAATGACTCAGAAAGAAAAAAAACAGCAATAACCTACATTCTAACCACATCGGATGCTAATTTAACTTCAGCCTTTACAAATACAAAATACATTTTAAACGAACTATTAAATGTAGGTGTTTTTGATACTGATGTTAAAAACTTCTTAAGTGAAGATTTTATAGAAAAAACGTTAGGCTTACATGTTAAGAAAAGCCAATACCCGCTTATTTCAGGATTAATCGAACATTCAGTTATTCCAAACTTAATTATTGACGAATATGCAACAGAAATTGCAAGAAAAAATGCCAAAAATGCAGTCAAACCCTATGTTGTAACCTTTAAAAAAGGAGACAAAATTCTTCAACTGGGCGAAAAAGTTACACAACTAAAAAAAGACGCTCTAAAACAATCAGGCTATAATGTTTTAGAACTGAACAAAGGCGGTGTATTTGGGATTTTTGCAATTGTGTGCTTAACAATGTATTGTTTGATTTTATATATTCAAAAATATGAAAAAAAATTCTACACACCAAGATACATGGCCTATATTGCAGCTTCATCAATTGTTCTAACATATGTTTGTATTCTAATATCAAATTCAAGTTTGATTTCTAATTATATTATGCCTTTTGTTGCTTTTACAATGATATTAGCAATATTCACAAACCCTATATTATCATTTTTAGTTTCAATCTTAATGCTTGCAATACTGGCAGTAACCCTATTTTTTGACCCACAGCATGTGTATGTTTTTATAATTGCAATTCTTACTTCAAGCTATCTTGTATCAAGAATTTCATACTCAAAAAGATTTGACATAATCTGGTGCGGTATGCAAATTGGCGTGATTATGTTTTTTGCTATGTTTTTTGTTTTATGTTTTGAAATTCAAACACAAGCTATCTCTAAATTTTTACAATATCAAGCACAAAACCCCTTTGTTGGACTTCTAAACGGTTTAATTTCATCAATGATAGCAATGTTTTTAATCCCAATTATTGAAAAAGTGTTTAAAATCATATCTCCATATGGACTCATTGAACTTGCAGACCAAAATCAAGAACTTTTAACAAAAATGAGAAGCTCAGCTCCCGGAACTTTTCATCACTCCTTAATGGTTGCAAACCTTTGTGAAGCAGCTGCTGCAGCCATTGGCGCAGATTCAATTCTAGCAAGAGTTGGTGCTTTTTACCATGATATTGGAAAACTTCAAAGACCGTTATTTTTTATTGAAAATCAATCTTATTTTGGAGTTGAAAACCCGCATACAACCCTAACTCCAAGGCAAAGTAAAATGGTCATTACGCTTCACACTAAAGATGGTATTGAAATAGCTAAAAAATATGGACTTCCTCAAGTTATTATTGATTTTATTCAACAACACCATGGAGAAAGCCTGGCAGGACACTTTTATAACAAAGCAATCGAACAAGAAGGAATTGAAAATGTTTCAGAAAATCAATTCCGCTACCCTGGGCCAAAACCCCAAACAAAAGAAACTGCTATTTTAATGCTGGCAGATGCACTGGAGAGCGCTGTTCGTTCTCTTAAAAAACCAACTCAAGAAGAAATTGAAGCAATCGTTAATAAAATTTTCACAGAAAGATTAAACGACGGACAATTATCAGACAGTCCTCTAACTCTAAAAGATATTAAAATCATAGCAATGACCTTTAATAAAATTTTAAGAGGTATGCAACATGATAGAATTAAATATCAAGAAAGAGTTATGAACGAAATAGCAGATAAAAGCAAAATAACAATTCAAAATACAACTGATGATGAATTCGAAAGAAAAATACAAGAATTACAAGATAAATCAAACAAGGATAAAAATGAATAGCTCTTTTATAATATCAAAAATTGATGATATTAATTTAAAAAAATATAACATAACCTTTAAAAATCTAAAACCGAAAATCAAAAAAATGATTGATATTATGCTTAATTTAGATGAACTAAAAACGAGCAAGATATTTTGCAATGAAATTTCCAAAATAAGATTTGACCTTTCATTTTGTTCAGATAAAACAATTCATCAAATAAACAAAGAATATAGATTTAAAGATTCTCCAACTGATGTTATAACTTTTTCTTTATTTGTTGATGATATAAATTCAATAGTCTATCGAAAAACTGCTGATTTAGGACAAATCATTGTATCTGTTGAAACAGCCGATAAACAAAAAAAAGAAACTCTAGAAAAAGAAATTTTAACCCTAATTTGTCATGGAATTTTACATTTATTAGGATTTGACCATTTAGAAAAAAAGGATTACGATTTTGTTGTAGGTGTTCAAAATAAAGTCTTAGAGGAATTATGAATAAGTTTCAATCAAGAAGTTTTCAAAAAAGTTTAATGTTTGCACTAAATGGC
Source organism: Candidatus Gastranaerophilales bacterium (assembly GCA_944323195.1). Taxonomy (GTDB): domain Bacteria; phylum Cyanobacteriota; class Vampirovibrionia; order Gastranaerophilales; family Gastranaerophilaceae; genus RUG14156. Next base: position 5,223 of record CALURR010000069.1, on the reverse strand, counting down.
TTGAGGCTGGCTTTTCGTTCGCAAAGAAATTTCAGAAAACATCTTGTGATTGCTTTTTTCACCCTCTCAATAGCTTATTTATTGAGAGTAGAAATTGTTGAATTTTGTATAATTTTATTTGCAAATACATTTGTGCTGGTAATGGAGATGATGAATTCTGTTATTGAATTTGTTATTGACGCATATTACAAAAACAAATGGGCAAAATTAGCAAAATTATCAAAAGATATAGCAGCAGGAGCCGTATTATTATCAGCCACAACAAGCGCTATAATATCATTATTAATTTACGGAAGTAAAATTTATCAACTGTACTATAATTAGAAAGGCAAATATGGATAAAAATTTTCAAACAATCGCACCGAAACTTTTTCTTGAAGAAGGATTTTCTTGTTCGGAGTCAATTGTAAAATCAGCTTATAAATTGGGGCTTGTTCCAAGAGAATTGGTTAATGTAGCAACATCATTTTGCGGCGGTATGGGTTCAGGCTGTTTGTGCGGGGCAGTTGCCGGTTCTCAAATTGTTTTAGGCTATCTTCATGGAAAATATCAAGATAACACCGCAAGATCTTTAGCAAAAGAATTTTATCAAAGATTTACTAAAATTCATAAAGTTACTTGTTGCAAAGTTTTAACAAGAAACTTTAAAGAATTTCATTCACCTGAGCGCAAAAAACATTGCTCAAATATGGTTTACGATTGCGCCAAGATTTTAGATGAAATGTTAGCTGAAATTAAAATTAATGCTTAAAATCTAAGCATTTTTTATAAACCAAATTTTTATTAACATCATAAAGCTCTGATAATATTGATGAAATGTCTTTATCTTTTAATTTCAGAGCTTTTAATTTTTTTATCTTTTCATCAATATCAATTTTATTATCGTCAATTGATTTATGTAATAATACTGCAATTTCACCTTTTAGAGTGTTATTTTTATAATATTCAATAATATTTTTAATATCATCAGTAATAATTTCTTCGAATTTTTTAGTTAGTTCTCTTCCTACTGTGATTTTTTTATCAGGATAAATTTCATAAATTGCCTCAAGAGTATCCATTAGCCTCATTGGGCTTTCATAGAAAATTAAATTTTCTTGGTTATTTTTAGTTATTATATCTTCGATTTTATTTTTTGTTCTTTCAATAAAGCCAATAAATTTAAAATCTTCATCTTGCCTTGAAACCGCTGATAACAAAGTTGTTATAGCTGACGCACCTGATATTGGAATAACTCTAAAACCTTCTTTAATTACTGCCTCAACTAACACATTCCCAGGGTCAGAAATCAAAGGGGTTCCTGCGTCTGATACAAGCGCAATTTTTTTACCTTCTTTTAAATAATTTAAAAAAAGCTCAATTCTGGATGATTCACTAAATTTATGATAGCTGATTAATTTTGTTGTTATTGAATATTTATTCAACAACACTTGAGTAGTTCTTGTGTCTTCAGCTGCAATGACATCAACGTTTTTTAAAACATCAAGCGCCCTAAGCGTTATATCATCCAAATTTCCAATAGGGGTAGCCACGCAATATAGAGCTGAAACTAAAGAATTTGCCAAGTTGTACCTTCTTTTGAATCTTTTAGCTGAATTTTATGCGCTAAAAGTTTATCTCTAATTTCATCGGATTTTTGCCAATCTTTAGCTTCCCTTGCTTGTTTTCTTAATTCAATTATTTTTTCAATCGCTTCTTTAGCTGATAATTCTCTATCTAGATTAAATTCATCATATAAAGGTTTAGTTATTTCATTTAATTCTTCAATTGAAACTTCTTTTTCTGATAGAGAAAAATCAAATCCCAAAACAGAGCCTAAATAAACTAAAGTATTGGCGTTAATTTCTTTATCTATTCCTTTTTTAATTTTATCAACCAATGAAAATAAAATAGCCAAAGCCTTTGAAGTATTTAAGTCTTCATCCATGGCTTTTTTAAATTCATCAATAGCTTCATTATTATATTTATCTTTAATTTCTAAACCTGCAACTGAATTTATAAGACGTTTTGCGCCATTTTTAGCAGAAGTTAAACCGCTATCACTAAATTCAACAGGCATTCTATAATGATTTGTTAAAATAAATAATCTTATTGCATTTGTGTCATAATTTTTTAATACATCATCAATAGTTAAAAAATTATTCAATGATTTTGACATTTTTTCTTTGTTAATTGTAACAAAACCATTGTGCATCCAATATTTTGCAAATTGACAACCATTAGCACATTCTGATTGTGCTCTTTCATTTTCGTGGTGTGGAAAAGCAAGGTCAGCTCCGCCAGCGTGAATATCTATTGTATTTCCAAGATGTTTTTTGCTCATGGCAGAACACTCAATATGCCACCCACGGCGACCCTTGCCCCAAGGTGAATTAAAGCCATGGAGCTCATCTTTTTTCCACAATGCAAAATCAAGAGGGCTTTCTTTTTTGTCGTTTGTTTCAACTCTTGCACCATTTAAAAGGTCTTTTATTGGCTGAGAAGATAATTCACCATATTTTTTATATTTTTCAACTCTAAAATAAACATCACCGTCAACAGCATAAGCAAAGCCATCGGATTCTAATTTTTTAACCATAGCAATCATCTCGCCGATTGTTTTAGTTGCCCTTGGCTCAATATCAGGCTTTAAGACGTTTAAATTATTCATTGAATTAATGAAAGATTTATAATATTTATCAGTAATAACAGCAGGTTCTACATTTTGTTCATCTGCTTTTTTAAGAATTTTATCATCAACATCAGTTACATTTCTGCAATATGTAACATCGTAACCTGAAAATTTTAAATAACGGTATAAAACATCCCAAGTTATGTAGCATCTTGCATGTCCTAAATGTGCATTATCATAAACGGTTGGACCACAAACATACATTTTTACTTTATTGGGTTCAACAGGTTCAAATTCTTCAATTTTATTTGATAAAGTATTATATATTTTTAGCATAGCTTTATTTTACTATAAAATTTTTCATAGTAAAATAATATAGTCAATTAATGAAACATTCGGGGGATATATGAAAAATACAGTTGTAGTTGGTGCTCAATTTGGAGACGAAGGAAAAGCCAAAATTACAGACCTTTTAGCACAAGACGCTGATTTTATAACAAGATTTCAAGGAGGCTCAAACGCAGGTCATACTGTTGTTGCGAATGGCAAAAAATACGCTTTTCATTTAGTTCCTTCCGGTATTTTATATGAAAATAAAATCTGTATGATAGGGGCAGGCTGTGTTATAAAAGTTGACGATTTAAAAAATGAAATTGACGGAATAATTAAACAAGGAATTTCTAAAGAACATTTTGAAAAATGCCTTAAAATCTCTCCTTTAGCTCATATTACAATGAAATACCACACTGATATTGATGGCTATAGCGAAAATTCCCTTGGAAAAGATAAAATAGGAACAACAAAAAAAGGAATAGGTCCAACTTATACCGATAAATATAATAGATGCGGAATTAGAGTTGAAGATTTATTTAACAAAGAAACTCTATCAAAAAAAATTGACACAATTCTACCTAAAAAAAATAAAGAACTTGAATTTGTATATAATCTAAAACCCTATACAAAAGATGAAATTTTAGCTGAATGCGAAGAATATAGAAAAATTCTGGCTCCTTATGTTGATTTTAATTGGCAAGAAAATTTATTAAACTTCAAAAACAATAAGTCTATTCTTTTTGAAGGAGCTCAAGGAGTCATGCTTGATGTTGACTATGGAACATATCCATATGTAACTTCTTCAAGCCCAACAGCAGGTGGTGCATCAATAGGCGCATCAATGGGACCTATTGCAATCCAAAGAGCAATTGGCGTATTTAAAGCCTATATGACTCGTGTTGGTGAAGGCGCTTTTATAACTGAATTAAACAATGAAACAGGCGAAAAACTAAGACAAATTGGCGGAGAATTTGGCGTTACAACAGGCAGAGCTCGTCGTTGCGGATGGTTCGACGCAATAAGCGCAAAATATGCTGTTTTAGTTGGCGGTTTAACTGAAGTTGCTTTAACAAAATTAGATGTATTAGATGAATTTGATGAAATTAAAGTTGCAATTGCCTATAAAAACAAACTTACAGGCGAAACCACAACCCAATATCCAACAAATGTATATACACACTATGATTGGGAGCCAATTTACGAAACCCATCAAGGCTGGAGAGAATCAATTTCCAATTGTAAAAGCTATGACGAATTACCTCAAAACGCTAAAAAATATTTAAAACGTCTTGAAGAACTATTAGGCATAAAAATCTCAATAATTAGCGTTGGACCTGATAGAGAACAAACAATATTTATATAGATTTAATTTTATAATATTGATATAAAGAAAAAATAATATTTGCATTGTCGCTATTCAAGGCTTCATTTAGCTCTTGTTTCATTTTGTGTATGTCATTTTCTTCTTCTGTAAAATACAATTGCCATGGTGCAATATCAAGCGCATTTGCAATTGCAACAAGATTTTCACATTGCGGATAATTATGCCCCGATTCAATTCTTGAAAGACTCTTCATCTCCATATTTACAATTTCAGCCAATTTATCCTGAGATAAACCTCTTTTTTTTCTGTATAATTTTATTTTTTCACCAATATTTTTTTTTAATTTTTTTGCGTCGATATTAAAAGTCAATTCTATACCCTTCTCCCCGTCGTTGATAAAATTCTAATTTCAACAACGGTACATAATAACTTATTTTAAATTAGAATTTTTATAAAATTCTAATTTTTTGTTGTATTTTATAGAATTATAATGTAAAATTTTGAATAAAAATATAATTTAAAAGGTTAAACACAATGAATAACAAAAAAATAGGCTTCTCGTTAATCGAGTTGCTAATTTCGCTTATCGTCATAAGCTGTATAACTGCTGCTTTTACACCATTGATTACAAAAAAATTTTCATCTGGTGTATTTGGATCTGGTGGTGGTTCTGTTAGTGATATTACAAGTGAATGCGATAAATTTAGTTCTAATTGTACATTATGTAGTGAAACGACTTGTATTAATTGTAATTTATCTTGCCCGACAGGTGAATATAAAGATACTAAAACATGCAGTTGTAAAAAGTGTTCTGATAAATATGGAGCTGATTGTAATAAATGTAATGATAATAAATGTTTAACTTGTCCTAATGGAGAGTATTTAGATAGTAGTGATGAAAGTTGTAAAAAGTGTTCTAATAAATTTTCTAATTGTACAAGTTGTGATGAAACAA
>CALURR010000068.1 GCA_944323195.1 Candidatus Gastranaerophilales bacterium | reverse complement strand
TTAACAAAAATTCTGCCTTTGCCGGAAACAACTTTAGCAACTGCAATTGAGCATTTTCTTCTACCGGTTTTTACGATTTCATTTTTATTATCAGCCATTATTTATCTCCTTTTAGCGTATATACTTCAGGTTTTTGAGCAGCGTGTGGATGTTCTGGACCTGCATATACTTTCAATTTTTGGAATTGTTGATCACCAAGAGTATTGTGTGGAAGCATACCCTTAACTGCTTTTTCAATAGCGCGTTCAGGAGCTTTTTCCATCATAGCCTTAAAGCTAATTTCTTTGAAACCGCCAGGGAAACCTGAGTGGCTTCTATACATTTTGTCAGTTTCTTTTTTACCTGATACTTGAATTTTGTCAGCATTAATAACAACAACAAAATCACCTGTATCAACATTTGGTGTATATTGAGGTTTGTTTTTACCTCTTAAAATATCAGCAACTTCAACAGCTAATCTACCTAAAGTAGCGCCGTTGGCATCAATAAGATACCATTTACGAGTTACTTCCAGTGGCTTTGCACTAAATGTTTTCATTATTTTACCTTCCTTTTTAAGAATTTATTTTTTTAATATAATCATCTACATTATCATAGCCAACATATTCAAGACACAAAGCCTCTGCATTAGCAGTATTTGCAGCCCTTGTCCTGTCTTTTGAATCAAGAATTTCTTTCATAACTCTTGGGTTGAGGTTATTTCTCTCAATCAAAAGAAGTTGTCCAACTATGGTTCGCACCATATTGTAAAGAAATCTATTCCCTACAATGTCGATAAAGATAAATTTTTGCCTTTTTCTTTCAAATTCTTCAATTCTTTCAATCGCTTTTGCATAATAAATTATACAATCGTTATAAGGGTTATCACTTTTCGACTTAAAAGCAGAAAAATCATGATGTCCAACCAAATATGACAAAGACTTATTCAATCTGTCGATATTTAATTCGCAATAAGGATAAAACAAACAGTTTTTCAAAAAAACCGAAGCAACATGGTCATTTTGAATAGAATATCTGTAATGTTTATATTTTGCATCTTTTTGAGCGTGAAAAGGGTGTTTCGCCTCACTCAACTCAAAAATCTTGACATCATTTGGCAATATACAATTTAATTTATATAAAAAAGCATCTATATTGACTATTTTTTCATCTAAATCAAAATGTGCTACCTGATACCTCGAGCTAACTTTAGCATCAGTTCTGCCTGAAAGAAAAATATTTACTTTATCATTTGTCAATGTACAGGTTAATACATTAAGCGCTTTTTCAATTTCTCCTTGAACTGTCCTTTTATCTGGTTGTTTTTGACTTCCATAAAATTCAGTACCAAGAAATTCAAAATATATAATGTAGCGGACTTTTGACATTAAACTAACTGAATTAATGCCATTTCTGCATTGTCACCACGTCTTGGCGTTAATCTTAATATTCTTGTATAACCACCATTACGTGTTGCATATTTTTTACCGATAACAGAAAATAATTGTCTTAAAACAGATTGTTTTGGAAGTTTTTTGCCTTCAGGCATAACATCAAATAATTCACCTGTTTCAGTATCAATAAATTTTTCTGTTTCAATATCATAAATATCTTTTTTAGCTTCACGTCTTGCTGCTAAATCACCTTTTTTTGCAAAAGTAATAATTGATTCAGCAAAAGGCTTAAGAGCTTTAGCTCTTGCCATTGTAGTTGTAATTTCGCCTTTTAAAAACAGTTGAGAAGCTAATGCACGTAAAAGCGCTTTTCTTTGGTCAGCTGCTTTTGAAAGTTTATGAATTTTACGACCGTGTCTCATTTTTATTTCCCTTACTTAATTATATTAATTCCATATCATCAGCATCTTCAGGGTTTGGTTGAAGATCAAGACCCATTTGATGAAGCTTTTCAATAACTTCGTCTGATGATTTTTTACCAAAGTTTTTAATATTTAATAAATCATGTTCAGATTTTTTCAACAATTCACTCATTGAGTTAATTGAAGCTCTCTTTAAGCAGTTATATGCTCTAACAGACAACTCTAAATCTTCAATAGAAAGAGTTGGGGCAGCTTCTTCAACTTCTTGAACTGTTTCTACAACTTCTGGTTTTGGTTGAACAGGAGTACCGGAAATTCCTGCAATTTGGCTGAAATGTTCTATCAAAAGATTTGATGCTTTAGATAGCGCAGCACCAACCTCTACAGAACCATTTGACCAAATTTCAAGAGTTAATTTATCAAAATCTAATGATTCACCTACACGAGCAGGTTCAACATTATAGCTAACTCTCTTAATTGGCATAAATACTGCATCAATTGGCAATAAATCGATAGGAAGTCCGTTTTTATGTTCTTTTAAAACGTCAGTTGTAACATAACCTTTACCAACTTCAACAGTAATATCAACATGAATAGAACCGCCTTGAGATAAAGTACAAATTACGCAATCAGGATTAACGATTTTAACACCTGCCGGTAACTCTATATCACCTGCAAGAACAGGTCCAGGTTTTGTTGCATCTAATCTTAGATGTTGTGGTTCAGCGTTTTCTGTTTTTACAACAACTGATTTTAAATTCAACATTATATCAATAACATCTTCAACAACCCCAGGAATTGAAGTATATTCGTGAGTGATACCTTCAATTCTAACTGATGTAACAGCGGCACCTTCAAGGCTTGATAATAAAACTCTTCTTAAAGCGTTACCAATTGTAGCACCATATCCTCTTTCAAGTGGTTCAATGACAAATTTACCATATTGAGAACCATCTGAAGAAGTTGTTGTATTAATGTTTTTAATTTTAAGTTCCATAATTTTATTCTCTCCCTATTATTTAGAGTAATATTCAATAACGAGTTGTTCTTTAAAGTCAGGGTCTAATTCTTCTCTTTGAGGAATTC
>CALURR010000067.1 GCA_944323195.1 Candidatus Gastranaerophilales bacterium | reverse complement strand
AATAAAATATTTTTGCTTGTATATATTTCTTTAAAAATTATAGGAATTTTTATAGAATTTTTAACCATGATTTCTTTTGAATAAACTATTATTGATAAATTAGATATTGTAATGATTAAAAGTGTTGAAAAAAATTTTCATTATTGCTCTTTTTGCTTTTAAAAATAATTATTTGAAATAATTTCTTCTTGTTTTAACTACAAAAAGTATAACATAAATATTGTAAATTACACTTATATTAATAAGTGTAAAATTAGGGTATATTAATATACCAAAATTGCACATAAAATAGCAATGAGGTATATATGTTTAAAGTTGAAAAACCTGAAATGATTAATAAAACCTTTAGGTTACCTTTAAAATTAGTGCAAGAATTACAAACTCTTGCATAAAACAAAAAGGTTTCTCTAAATAATCTAGTTCAACAATGTTGTGAATATGCACTTAAACATTTAGACAAAGATTAATTTTATTTGGATTATAATTAAGTGCAATTTTTATATTTTTATTAAAATTTGACAGTTTTTTATGTTCTACTGGAGTTTTTGTGTGCTTAGATACTCTATATCGACTATCGCAATTTTTTGATGTTGATATAGGGTATTTTTTGATTAATTTAAATTTAAAACTAAATTTTATCTATTACTGCTTGGATTTCTTCTTCTGGGATATTTAGTTTTATTCCTTCTTGTCCAAGTTCAGATATGAAATTTTTGATTTTTTGTATAAAATCTGCTTTTTGTCCGTTCTCTATTTCTTGTTTAATTTGACCTCTTGAAAATACTATGCTGTTATTGTTGTTGCCATTGTTTTTAAATTCATCAATTCTGATGCTTGGTTTTTTGTCTATTGGTGATCTGCGTTCTAATGCCATTGACAATTCATTGTTGTCTGCATCAATTAATCGATAAATTTTTTTAGTGTTTCCTCCGTTTGAAACAGATAAGTCTTTAATTAGTTTACCGTCTTTATCTAAGTAGTGAACACTTTCAGGTTCGCAAATACGAAAATCATCTGCTTTGTCTGTAATTGAATCAAGTCCTCCGGTAAGTATTTTTTGTCCGTCTTTTGTTGGGATAATCATATCTACCATGCCTGAATTATTATTGTATTTGCTTTTTCTTATTGTTTTTATAACATTGCCTTCTGAGTCGTAGACTTCTGAAAAATCGACTCCGCCGGAACCTAAAATTGTCTTTGCTTTTATCTTTCCTGCTTCAAAATCAAGATATTTGCCATAATCATTTTTTGTTTTTGTATATACTCTATCTATTTTGTTTGCGTTATCTTTGGATGAAAACAAACGTATTTGTTTTTTAAAAGCACCTTTGTCATCATAAATTAATGTATTGGTGGTATTGTCAGATAAATAATTAAATGTTTTTCTGGTAACTCCATCTATTTTTGTTTCAGTTGGTTTGCCGTCTATGTAGCTAACTAAAATATTTTGTGTTGTGCCATCTTCTTTTTTGATAGCTTTTTCTAAAGTACCAGAGAATAAACCATCTTTTGTTTTAGCAATACCATTTTTATCAGGGAATGTTACATCAACTGCATTACCTTTTAAATCGCTAAATTTTGTTGTTATTTTATCTTTAATTTCTTCTAAGCCATTTTTTAAATCATCGGCATTAGATGGAGAAGTTTTATTTGGAAGTTTAATTTTACCTGTTTTTATTGCAACTCCTACCCCAATAGCAGCAGCTCCTATAACCCCAAGACCAATAAGAGCAAGTTTCATTTTCTTATTACCGTCTTTTTTAGGTTCAGCTTGTTGAACTTGAGTTTGATTGTCTGCAGTCTTATTAACTGTATTATTTATGTAGGCTTGATTTACTTTACTTAAATTAACTTCTTGCATGCTTCTCTCCAACATTTTACTATAATATTAGTAAAACTAATAAAGTTTGAAAATTGCTAAAATAAATAGAATTATGAAATTTTATTAATTTATGTTCCTATTTTATGAACTCTGATGAAATTAGTTTTGCTTGTGATTAATTTTGGTGCTGAGCCTGTAATAATTACATAATCACCATAATTTAAACCAATTTCATTAATTAAAAAGTTATCAATATTGACTAAAAGGTTTTGATTTAATACATCATCCCAATTTTTTAAAAATGGGTATACGCCCCAGCATAATGCCATTTTTTTACAAGTTGTTTCTGAATCTGAAACCATAATGATTGGAACAGATGGTCTTAATCTGGACATTAATTTTGTTGAATTTCCTGAATGTGAAAAGCTTAAGAACGCTTTGGCTTTAACAAGTTTAATCATTCTATCTGCACCAAAAGCAATAGCTTGTCTTGTTATTGTTGCAGCTTCATCAAGAGATTCAAAGTCATTATCAAATTTATAAAATGAACTATTTTCGGCAGATTTTGCAATATGTGCCATTGTTTCAACAGCTTCTATAGCATATTTTCCAACAGAGGTTTCTCCGCTCAACATAACAGCGTCAGCGCCATCTAAAATTGCATTAGCAACATCAGAGCTTTCTGCTCTTGTTGGGATGGGTTCTTCTATCATGCTTTCTAGCATTTGCGTTGCAACAATAACGGGTTTTTTCTGTTTGTTGCATTCTTTAATTATTCTTTTTTGACAAATTGGAACTTCGACTGCTGATAATTCAATTCCTAAATCGCCACGAGCAACCATGATACAATCTGAAACTTTAATTATGCTTTCTAGGTTTTCAATTGCTTGTGGTTTTTCCATTTTAGAAATAACAGGAATATCTGCACCATAATCATTTATATATTTTTTGGCTAATAATACATCTTCTTTTTGTCTTACAAAAGAAAGAGCAATATAATCCGCTTTTTTATCAACTGCAAATTTAATATATTCAATATCTTTTTTGGTAACCGCTTCAAGGCTATTGGTTGACCCTGGGATATTTAAGCCTTTTCTTGATTTTAATAAACCTCCATGGGTAATTTTAGCGTAAACTTTATTGTCTTCTATTTTTTCAACAATAGCTTGAATTTTGCCGTCATCAAGAAGAATTTTACTTCCTTTAGTAACATCTTGCGCTATACCTTTATAGTCAACCGGAATAATGCCTTTTTCCGGATTTTCTTGATGAGAAAAAATAACTTCTTGATTTTTTTCAAGGTTAATAGGTTGCTCTAAATTTCCAACTCTGATTTTTGGACCTTGAAGGTCAATCATAATTGAACAATATACTCTTAATTTATCGCAAACTTGTCTTATTAAATCAAATCTTTTGCTATGAGCTTCCATTGTTTCATGGGATGTATTTAGACGAAATATGTTAACCCCTGCTTTAATCAGTTTTTCAATTTTTTCTTCTGAATCAACAGCAGGGCCAATTGTGGCTACAATTTTGGTTCTTTTAAAAAATTTATTTTTCATTTATACCTCTCAATTCTGATTTATAGCAGTATTAATTTTAGCATAAACAAATTAAAATTATTCTTTTTTTTGATTTAATTATTGTTTTTTGTGATATAACTTGATTATAGTTTACAAAAGGAGATATGGGTATGATTTGCGAAAGAATGGAAAAGGCTTTTTTGGATCAAATTAATAAAGAATTGTTTTCTGAATATCTTTATTTATCCATGAAAGCGTATTTTGCAAGCTTAAATCTGAACGGTTTTGTTAATTGGATGGATGTTCAAGTTCAAGAAGAAAGAGCTCACGCAATGGGAATGTTTGATTATATTTTAGAAAGAGGAGGAAAAATTGAGCTTGAAGCAATAAATAAACCGCAAACCTCTTGGAATGGACCACAAGACGTGTTTAAGGCAGTTTTAGAACACGAACAATTTATTACATCAAGTATTAATGCCTTAATGGATGTGGCAGAAGAAACAAAAGACAGAGCTGCTATGATATTTTTAAACTGGTATTTAAAAGAACAAGTTGAAGAAGAAGCAAATGTGGGTAATGTTCTAGCTCAATTAGAGCTTATCGGAAATGATAAAAATGCTCTTTTTGCTCTTGATAAAGAACTTGCAACAAGAACATTTGTTGCGCCTGTAATAGGTTAAAATAAAAATTAAATGCCTGCTTTTGCAGGCATTTAATTTAAATATTTTTTATTATTTCTTTAATTAAATTGGAAACTTTTTGCCCTTGAGTTTTGCCTGTTTCAATAACTTCTTGATGAGATAGCTGTGTATCTGAAACTCCTGTTGCAAAATTTGTTACAAGACTTAGTGTCATTGTTTTTATTTTAAGCCAATTGGCTACAATTGCCTCAGGTACTGAGCTCATCCCAACAACATCGGCTCCTAGGGTTCTATAGGCTCTAATTTCTGCTGCTGTTTCATAGCTTGGGCCTGTTGTAGCAAGGTAAACACCTTCTTTTAAATCTATATTTAGAGTTTTTGCGCAATTTTTAGCAAGATTAATAAGCTCTTTATTGTAGCAATTGCTCATATCGGGAAATCTTTCACCCATAGAATCATCATTTTTTCCAATGAGAGGGTTTGTACCCATAAAATTAATGTGGTCTTGAATTAGAACAATATCTCCAACATTAAAATTCTTATTAACACCGCCTGCGGCATTTGTTATGATAAGAATTTTAACACCTAATTGTTTAAAAATTTTAATAGGGTATGTTGCTTGCTGCATGGAGTTGCCTTCATAAAAATGAAATCTTCCTTGCATTATTACGCAATTTTTATTGTTTATTTTGCAAAACAATAATTCCCCTTTATGCCCTTTGACGTTTGAAGATGCAAAATGGGGAATGTTTGTATAAGGAATATTGTATCCTTCTAAATTATCACAAAACGAACCTAAACCTGAACCAAGAATAACTGCAATTTCAGGTTTAAAATTGTTTGTTTTTGAATTTATATAATCAAGTGTTTCTTTGATTTTTTCCATAAAATAATTCTAGATATTAAATTAGCCAACAAGGCCATCATCATCTGATTCTGATGCTTTTACCATAATTGCGTGTTGAACGGGTTTTTCTTTTTTAACATTAGAATCAAATGTAATATCTGAATCAAAACCATAGTCATCTCTAGGCTTTTTCATTTGAGATTCATCAACTAGCTTTTTAGCTAATTCGATTAATTCGTAAACTAATTGGTATCTGTTTGGGGCTTTTTCATTTAAATCCCAAGCGGTTTTAGTAATTTGGTTCATATTAATCTCCTATATATTAATCTTACAATGAGAAAAACTAACATGCAAGAGATTTAATATTCATATTTATAATACATATCTTCGCTATAGCGTCTGTATTGTTCGTATTTTTCGGGACTCATTAGCCTTAAAAAACCGTCAATTAGCCCTGGGTTATCTTTTTTTCGCATTTCTATAGAATTATTTGACATCCTTTTTGCATTTCTTCTTGAACTAATTGAAGCAGGAAGTGCTGTTCCTGAAATCATTATGTTGCTTGAAGCTATGCCTAACTTTCTTATTCTATCTTCTTGCGGACTGAATTTCCAACATCTTCCCAGTAATTCAAATTCTAAATTTCTTAATCTTGTGCTATCATCAAGCTCGGGATAAGTTTTTAGGAAATGCCTTTTTTCCATCATTTCTATTTTATTTAAATCTTTTTGTGAAAATTCTACAGGACTTGGAGTTCCTTTTGCGTTTTGAATATCTTCTTTTGTGATAGTAACTGTTTGGACATGTTCATAGCAATAACAAGCTAGAGGTACAATCATTGAGTGCAATATGATTGCATAAACTATGCAATATAGAATTTCAAATTTTACATATTTAAGCATAAAAAAGTTAATCCAAGTTAGTTTAAGATTAAGCTATATTTGCTTTTTAAACATTAATCAGTATTCTTTTTTATAAAGCTATTATTAATTTTTGTAAAAAATTAATAAGAATTGTAATTTTTATCTAAAGTTTTATTCTAAGTTTGTCGTTTTTATTTCCTGTATGAAGTAAGGAATGATGAAAGATTTTTATTGGTGCAAGATGCGTAAACTGTTTATAGTTTTATATTTAGTGATTAGTATATTGATTGGCTTCCAGTCTTCTTTTGCGCTGGACTATTCAAGAATTTCAACTAATCCGAAAATTGTAGCTGCACTAAATTCTCTTGAAGGAATAAACAGGCGTGATGTTATTGCTATTTTATATGGTAGAAATGCAACTAAAAAACCAATTAGAGTGATGTTTCGTGATTTAGCTGTTTATGGTTGTCAGGACTGCGAAGCACTTACAATCAAAACAAAAAATAATGGGCTTGTGATTTATATTTCAAACGAACATAGAGGTTCAAGCACCGAAGGATTAGCTTGCTTGATTGCTCATGAATCACAACATCATACATATACGAACACAAAAGCTGAAGAATTAAGAGCTTGGATTTCAGAATCGCAAGCCTGGAATGAATTTACAAAAAGAAATAAAAGCCTTTTAACCTCAAATGATCCGCTGGCTAAAAGAGAAAATTATATAGCCAAATTAAGGGCAAAAAGTGGTGTTCAAGGTGTTCAAAAATTGATTGCCAATAATCCTGTGTATGCCGGTTTGAATTAAAAGAAATTAAAAAGCCTTATCAAATTGATAAGGCCAGTTGTTTTGTTGTTTATGCTTCGAGATTGTGTTGTTAGGTGTTGATAATGCTTTTTTACGCAATAGCGTTAAGTTTTTTTCCTTCTACGTTTAAACCTTTTTCAATGCTTGCTTGTCTTTGCATGAATGTTTCGTAGAAAATTGGAGATTGCTTAATTGTTCCTAAAAAGTCTGTTAAAAAACTTCCTTCGTGTTTGGCGTCTGTAGTGTTGTTTATAACATTTGCGCCATAGTTAGAACGAACGCCTGATTTAAAACGAATATTATTATTAATTGTATTTTGTACATTTTTTATTTTGCTTACTGTTAACATTTTGGTTTTCTCACCTCTTGTTTTTTTCTTTTTTTAGTGTTTGTTTAACACTTGTTCTTTATATTTTTATTATGCACCTAAAAATTATATTTGTCAACCCCTCTTTTTAAATATTTTATTTTAAGCTATTATTGGATTTCAGCCCAAATTTGATAAAAAAAATTAATAACTGTCAAATGTACACTTATTAATTTTTTATTAGAAAATTATCGATTTTTTCAAAATATTACCCATGTGTGTAATTGTAATAAGTGCAAAAATATTATTATATATAATTAATCTTTTTCATACTTCCAGCTATTCTTAATTCCAGACAGTTTGGGGCGCAAGCCCCTTTTTTTTATTTCTTTTAATATTGACGGTTTTAAATGTTGTAAGTTTGGATTTTTTATATTTGAAAAGTAGAAGTCAAAATTATCTTATATTGCCTAAAAGTATTATTGCGATTAAGATTTAACCTTTTTGATTTCATATTTTTTTGAGTTAAGCTCAAATTAATTGTATAATGTACACTAAATTATATACAATTAATAGAGTTAATATATAAAAAGTTGTTTTAAATAATTTTATTCATAGGTGTAATAATTTTTTTCTCCAACTTCAGAGCCTAAAATAAAATATATTAATGGCATGCATCTATCCAGTGGCAGCCCATGGAGTATGCTGTCTTTAGATGAAGCTAAAATTGGAACTATATCATCAACATGAACCAAGAAGTCGGTTGGGTTTATTGTTTTTTTGCGTTTATCATCAGGTTCAATTATTTTTGTGTTTATATAGTTGGAAATATTTAAACTTCCTAAAAGTCCTACCATTAAACCTGATACGACTGCAATATTTTTCAAAAGTTTGTTGTTGCTGATTTTTTTCAACAGTTCAGATTTGTTTATTATTGAGTCTTTTGATAGTAAATATTCAACTGTTTTTGCGCATGCTGTCGGGATTGCAACATTATTCATGACAAAAACCGCCTCTTTGATTTTTTCAATTCGACTTTCTTTGTTTTTATCTTGCCAAGAACCGGCAATTAAGCTTCCAAAGCTTGCCCCTGCTGCTTGTAAAATCATGTAAATATAGCCTTTAAAACCTTCATAATCTAATTTAGTGTATTTAAGAAGGTTTTTGGCGGTTTTTTTTATGTCATTTTTAATAAAAATATCTTTTACAGGTTCATTTTTGCGTGCAAGTGCAATGCTTAAACCTAAGCCTAATCCTGCACCTAGAGCGCTTCCAATCAAACTTGCTTTTTTTGTTCTTTGTTCTTTTTTGGTTGTAAGATAGGCTGTCTTTTCAGGAAAATCAAATGATTTATATATGTTTTTTTCAGTATTTGATATTTTTAACATATGCAAGTATATAAAAATTCTCAAAATAAAATATTGCTTTTATAAAATTTATTTTACATTCTGTCATAAATAATTGTAGTAATCGCATATTTAATGTAGTCTTGTAATGAGTATTAGATTATTTTTTAAGGTAATTTTTTATGTACGATAACGAGTTTTTTGTAGTAGACATGGCGTCTTGCTCATCAACAGGTGAAATTATAAATAGTCTGTCATTAGCTCTTGAAACACTTAACCATTCAGGAAAAAGAATTGTTCTAAAATTAAATGATAGTCAACTTAATCAATCTCAATTGTTAAGTATTCAATCTTTGGTAACAAGTTACGGATGTATATTGGACACCATTGAAACGCTAAATGAGCAAACTGCACAAGTTGCGCAAAATATGAATATTTTGGTTCAAAAACCAATTGAAAAACGAGTTGAGGATGTTGCTTCTTCTGACAATAGTCAAGAATTTCATTCTTTTTCAATGAATACTGCTGCTGATAATTCAATTGCACTAAAAGACGTAAATGGCTTACATTTTGAAGCAGATTTAGATGAAATTCAAAGGCAGCAAGATTCAATAAATATCAATTCCGATCTTGTTAAGGCCGGAATTAATCCTCAAGGAAGTTTTAGTCAGGTTGAGCAACAGGCTGAAGCAAAATATTCTTCTGTTGAAGAATTACAAAGTGTCTCTGATGAATTTACAAAGCCTATTTCTGTAGGTATGGATGATATTGGAAATCTTGAAAAGAATTCAATTGGTGTTTACAAAAAGGCATATGATGAAAACGCCTTTGCAGATGACACTTGGGAAGAAGTTGATTTTTATGAAACCCCTACTAATGACCCTGTTGTATCGGATTCTAAAAATACTACTTATATTAACCAAACTCTTCGTTCAGGTCAAATTTTAGAATCTGACGGAAACGTTGTTATCATTGGCGATTGTCATCCCGGAAGCGAAATAAGAGCGGTTGGCGATATTACAGTTTGGGGTGTTTTGTCAGGAATAGCACATGCAGGTTGTAAAGGAAATTTGAATGCCAAAGTTAGAGCTCTAAAATTGAACGCTGTTCAATTAAGAATTGGAAATTGTTATTCAAGACGTCCCGATGGAACAAATATTCCATATATTATCAGATCATCAATTTTTACTCCGGAGGAAGCAAGAGTGGTTGATGGCGAAATAATGTTGTTTAAGATTAATCAAAATTAAAGGAGCATATAAATGACAGGTTCTGTTATTGTTATTACATCTGGAAAAGGTGGCGTAGGAAAAACCACTACATCTGCCAATATTGGTACAGCTCTTGCTCATATGGGCAATAAGGTTGTGTTGATTGATACAGATATAGGATTAAGAAATTTAGATTTATTACTTGGTTTGGAAAATAGAATTGTTTATACAATAGTCGATGTTGTTGAAGAGCGTTGTAAATTAAAACAAGCGCTTGTAAAAGACAAGAAAAATCCAAATTTGTGCTTGTTAGCTGCTGCGCAAACTCGTGATAAGTCTGCAGTAGACGCTGATCAATTAAAAGATATTTGTGAACAATTGAAACAGGATTTTGATTATGTTCTTGTTGATTGTCCTGCCGGAATCGAACAAGGTTTTCAAAATGCTGTAGCGGGTGCTAATGAAGCAATTGTTGTAACAACTCCTGAAATGAGTGCTATTCGTGACGCGGATAGAATTATTGGTTTATTAGAATCAAAAGAAGGGGTTGAGAAATACAGATTACTTGTTAACCGTGTAAGACCAAAATTGATTAAATCAAACGATATGATGGGTGTAGATGATGTTGTTGAGATTTTGTCTTGCGATTTAATCGGTGTTATACCCGAAGATACAAATATCATCACATCTACAAATAAAGGTGAACCTGTTGTAAATGATGAAAAATCATTGGCAGGTAGAGCCTATATGAATGTTGCAAGAAGAATAATGGGCGAAGATGTGCCATTGTTGGATATTGATGAGCCTACAACTTTAATCGATAAAATTAAAAAGTTCTTTGCAACAAAGAAAGCGCAGGGCTAACATGAAAGATATTTTTTCAGATTTATATGATAAGGTTTTGAGCTTTTTTACATCTCAAACTGCTGATGAAACAAAAGTTGTTGCAAAAAGCAGACTAAAAACTGTTTTAATGCAAGATAGAGTCGGTTTTTCAGAACGTGCTATGCAAATGCTTAAAGATGATATGCTTGATTCAATTTCAAGATATTTAGAAATTGATGTTGAGTCTTTCGATTTAAGTATAGATGCAGGTGAAAATACGACAATTTTAAATTTAAGCATTCCTGTTTTAAGAACAAAAACGGATGAAGAAATCGATGAAGCTATTACAATAGCTCAAAATAAAAATATCGAAAAAACTAATGAAATAGTGGGTGAATTAAAAGAACTTGTAAAAGAAAAAGCCCAAGAACTTGCAGGTCAATTATCAGAACAAGAAGAAGATGAAACACAAGAAGATAAAATAGAAAAACAAGAAGAAGATGTTGATAAGCAAGAAGAATTAAAAGAAGAAGAAAAAGGTAAAAAAAATAAAAAAAATGCTGAATAATTACAATATTTAAACCATGGCTTGAAATTTTGTTGTGTTTTAAATATTATTAAACTTAGCTCATCACAATAACAAAAGGAGAAACCAATGCAGGTTATATTAAAAAAAGATGTTCAAAATATAGGTGAAGTAGGCGATTTGGTAAACGTTAAAGATGGTTATGCAAGAAATTATTTAATTCCTAATTCTCTTGCTGAAATCGCTACAAAAGGTGCATTAGCACAAAGAGAAAGAAATATTGCAAGAATTAAAGCGAAAGCTGAAAAACTTCATCAAGAAGCTCTTGCTGCTAAGGAAGAAATTGAAAAAATTGGTTTGATTTCATTAAGCGCTAAAGCCGGTGAATCAGGAAAATTATTTGGTACTATTACAACAAAAAAATTGGCTGAGGAATTACTTGCAAAATGTGGTATGGAAATTGATAAGAAATCAATTATTCTTGATAATCCTATTAATCATATCGGTAATTTTGTTATGACTATTAAACTTTCTTCTAAAGTTAAAGCTCAGTTAAACGTTGAAGTAACTGCTTCTGAAACAATTAAAGAAGTTTTTGAAGAAGAAACTGAACAAGAAGAAGCATAGTAATATATAATTTAATAAGATATAAAAACCCTCTCATTTGAGAGGGTTTTTTATTAAGAATTGTAAAATGAAAATGATAAAATGTTATCGACCCTTTGATTGTGGAATTAACTATGTATAAAAGGTAATAAGCAAAGTAAAAATCTGCAAGTAGTTTAATTAAAGCAAAGGTGGTAAAAATGGGTTTATCAGCAAGTCAGGGCAGAATGCTCTTATTAACGGCCAGAAAGAGTGATCTGGAATTTAGAGCACAACAAATTTCACAAAAAAGATTGGTTTTATCTCAACAATTAGAAGATATTGCTTCTGATTATGAAGATGCAACATCCGACAGACAAATGAAGATTACATTATATTCTACAAGTACTGATGCGGATGCAGGACAAAAAATTACAAAAGAGGTTAATTTAACATACTCAAACTTAATTAGTGGTTCTCTAGGCACTACAGACGATAGTTTACAAGCCAATATGCTTACCGGAGAGCAAGCATATACAAGTAACGTTGCTTATAGGCTTGTAAATTTTGATGGTGCTATTGTGGTGTCAAATGCAAATGAAATTCCCGGTGTAAGTTTTAGTGATAACGGCGAATTGAATACATCAGATGATGCTTATGAAGTTAAAAAGGGTGCCGATGGTAAAATTAGGGTTTCAATTGAATCAACCGGTGCTGTTTATATTGTGGATGGCAATCTTGCAACAGGTTCAACGGATTCCAGTGGTTCTGTTTCCGGACCAAATTATTTACAAGACTGTTTGAGAAATGGTAAATATTTAATCCAAAGATTTGATTCATCTTCTGATGAAGGAAAATGGAGAAATATTTCTTGGGACGCAACTGCAAATATTTCAGATGGTTATTATCAAGATAATGATGATGCTGCAAAAGCAAAATATGATAGGCTGCAACAACAAATTCAAGCTCAAGATAAAAAATTAGAAATGGAACTTGATAATGTTGAAACACAAAGAAGTGCTGTTAAAACAGAAGAAGAATCTGTTAAAAAAGTTATAGATGAAAACATTGAAAAGTCATTCAATGCTTTTGGCTAAACCTACATACCCACATTCCGCTTAACTTAAATTACTTAAATGCAAATCAGGATGGTTTGCATTTTTTTTATCTTATCGGGATTTCAAAACCAAATATATTTATGTTATTTTCTTGTGATTTTGCTATTATTGTTCCAAAATGTGCATTGATAATTTCTTTTGAGAGATATAAGCCAAGCCCAAGTGTAGTTTTATTAAAAGTTGATTTTCTTTTGTATTTTTCAAAAATTTCTTTTGAAAAATTTGTTACAATAGGCGTACCTTGGCTTTTGATTTCTAAGATTAGGTGATTTTTTCTTGTGCGAAAGTTAATATCTATATTGCTGTTCTCAAAAGAATAGTCAATGCTGTTTGATAAAAGATTGAATAATGTAATTTTAATATATAATTTATCTGCATATATCAAAAGTTCTTCTTTTGTATCTATGTTTACGGTAATGTTCTTATATTTTAGTATAATTTTAAGTTCGTTTAATATTTTTTCTAAAATTTCGTTTATGTCAAAAACTTCGCAAAAAGGCTTAATTCTTTCGCACTCCATTGTGTTAATCATGCTGAAAACTTCAATTAAGTGCTGCATGTATCTGCAAGAATGTATAGTTAATTCTATTAAGTCTTTATCTTGTGCGCCAAAGTTTTTACCGCTTATTTTAAGCAGTGTTTCAAGAGCTGTTATTTGTGCTAGGGCAGGAGTTTTCAAATCGTATAAGATTTTTGGTAAAAAATCTTGTTTTTCGTTTTTTGTTTTGGTTCGCATAATTTCATCTAATTTTGTAGTACTAACGTTAAAATCATACTACAAACTTAAAAAAAATGAAAATTTAATTTATATATTTAATATAAATTAAATTTAGATGTTTTTTGTAATTACAAATACAGCTTGTTCGCAGAAAAAATTTGCAATATTTCTCATTAAAAAACCGCTTCTGGCTTTGTTTCTGGTTAAATATACGGATTTTAGAATTTTAATATTTCTTTTTTTGCAAAATTCAAAAAAATCTTCAATAGTTAAAAGATGGACATTTGGTGTATTATACCATTCAAAAGGCAGAGTTTTGGATTTTGGCATTTTGCCTTTAAAAAAAAGATAAAATCTAATTCTCCAATATGCAAAATTTGGAAAAGATACAACACATTTTTTTGCAACCCTTAACATTTCATAGACAACAAATTCGGGATTTTTTGTGGATTGCAGGGTTTGATTTAAAATTGCCCAATCATAGCTATTGTTTTGAAATTCATTAAGTCCTTTGTCTAAATCTCCCTGAATTACACTTAAGCCATTTTCAAGAGCTTCGACAACATAATCTTCATTAATTTCAACCCCAAGAGATTTAACATTTTTTTCTTTTTTTAAAATTTTTAAAAGCTCGCCGTTTCCGCAGCCCAAATCGAGTACTTTTGTATTTTTTTCAATTAAATTACACACTATTTTATAGTTTAAATTAAGGTTTTTTGTTGTCATTTTACCCTCTTAAAAAACTTTTTATGATTTTTGTTTGTTTGTCAAATTCTAATAAAAATGCGTCATGTCCGCATTTGCTTTCTAACTCAACAAAAGATACATCTTTGTTTATCTTAACAAGTGCATTTACCATTTGTTTTGACTGTTTTGTAGTAAATAACCAATCAGAAGAAAAAGAAATAATTAAAAATTTTGATTTTGAATTAGAAAGAGCATTCTCTAGTGAGCCATATTCTTTAATCGGGTCATAATAATCAAGAGCTTTTGTAATATATAGGTAACTATTTGCGTCAAATCTATCTACAAAAATTTGTCCTTGATGTTCCAGGTAGCTTTCAACTTGAAAATCAATTCCAAAATCAAAATTAGGTTTATCTTTAAATTCTCTGCCAAATTTTTTAAACATTGCTTCTTCGCAAAGATAAGTAATATGGCCAATCATTCTTGCAATGGCAAGCCCTGCTTCAGGGTGTTTTTTGTCATAATAATTACCATTATTAAAATTAACATCAGTCAAAATTGCGTTTCTTGCTACTGCATTAAAAGCAATAGATTGGGCATTTAGGCGAGCACTTGAGGCTATTATTATTGTTTTTTCAATAATATTTGGATATTTAATGGACCATTCTAAAGCTTGCATTCCGCCCATTGAACCACCTGCAACGATGAGCTTTTTAATACCAAGGTAATCAATTAATTTTTTTTGAACATTAACCATATCTTCAACTGTAATTACAGGAAAATCAAGTGCATATGGCTTATTTGTTTCAGGATTAATTGAAGATGGACCTGTTGTACCTTTGCAGCCGCCTAAAATGTTTGATGAGATAACAAAATATTTTGAAGTATCAAATGCTTTATTATCCCCAATCATATCATTCCACCAACCGGGTTTTTCGCTGTCTTTGTGGTAATAAGCAGCATGAGCATCACCTGTTAGGGCATGTAGAACCAAAATTGCGTTGTCTTTATTCTCGTTTAATTTTCCATAAGTTTCATAAGCAATTTCAATATTGTCTAAAATTTTTCCGCATTTTAGTTTAATTGGTTCTTTTAGCTTTAATATTAAGGTTTTTGAATATATTTTATTTCCCATAAAATTATTTTATCATCTACAACTAAAGTATAAAAATTTATTAACTAATGTATAGATTATTAAAAAAAATACTTTAGTTTTTAAAATTCCTGCCGATATGGTATTATATAAACGGCACAAGGATTGGGTATTATGAGCAGAACTAAAAAAACAAATAATGATGCTTCACTATATACAAGGAGTATAAATCTTTTAGAAGATGACCCTTTAGAAGAAATATTTGCGCTGAATTTAGGTGATTTTTTCACAGAGCATCTTATAAATCCTGAGTTTGTGGAGAAAATTTCTAAAAAAGCAAAGGAAAAAGATAAAAAACAAAGTCTTAAGGATCAATTAAGAGAGCTTATTTCAATTTATTCAATAGATAATACTCTAAGTCTTTTAGGATTTAATAATAATGAAGATTTTGTTATTTATAATTCAATAGCAAAAACAATAAAATTAATGTTAAATCTTGTTGAATGTAATATCTTTTTAGCAAAAAAAGAAGAACCTTTGCGCCATGCCGGTTCATCAGAAGAAAAAATTTCAGATGAAAACATAACTGATTATATAAAAGAAGTTATGAATAAGGAAATGGAACAGGTTTTTGAAAAAGACGGTTTTCAATTTTCACTATTCCCGATGAAAAATAATTTTGAATGTATTGGTGTTATTGAAATCATAAGAAAAATAGAAAGACCCCTAGAATTTGAATATGCTGATTTAATTCAAAATATGGCCGGCTTATTTGTAACATCCCTAGGACTTCAAAAGTTAATTGATGAAGTAAAAAGATTGATAGTTGATGATAGTGTTTCAACTCTTGAACTTCAAAACTTAAGAGCTCAATTAACAGCAATAATAGGTGATTTAGGCGACCAACAACAGTCATTTGTTGAAAAATTGGCTTATGCTGTTGACTTAAAAGGTCAATATAAACGTTCTCATTCAATAGAGTGTGCTGAATTATCTCGTGAAATTTGTAATCATATGGGTCTAAATGAAAAAACTACTGATTTAATTTATTATGCGGGATTATTACAAAATATCGGAAAGATTACTTTGTCTGAAGAATTATTCACTAAAAAAGATAAATTAACAGATGCTGAATGGAATGAGTTAAAAAACTCTCCTAATGTTGGCGTTGGTTTATTGATGAATATCAATTTTATGTCTGAAGTTGTCCCATATATTAACTATCAACAAGAAAGATATAATGGCGGCGGTTATCCTGAGGGCTTGAGCGGTAATTCTATTCCATTGGGCTCAAGAATTATTGCCTTGGCTGGAGCTTATTGCGCTTTAACTCAAGACAGGGTTCATAGAAAAGCGCTAAGCAATAAAGAGGCTCTTGAAATATTAAAACAAGAATCAGGGGTAAAATGGGATCCTAATATAGTGGATGTTTTGTTAGAAATAAAAGCTGAAAAATAAAATAAAAATATTTATGATAAAATCTTGGTGTAATATTATACCAAGATTTTTTGTTAGAGGATAAAACAAATGATTATTTTAAATAAACCTTATGTGTCTGATTTTTTAATTGAAACAATAAAAAAGAACGGTTTTAAGGTTTTAGATAGTGAAATATCAAGAAATTATTTTAATAAAGAAGAATTGTTATCATCTAATGAGGCAATTAAGAATAATGATTTAATTTATTCAAATTCTGAAAATTCTATTGATTGGGTTATTGAAAATTTAAAAAATTCTGATATTTCAAGGATGATTAAAATAAGCAAAGATAAAGTTTTATTTAGAGAAGCATTAAGAAAGATTTATCCTAACTATTATTTTAGAAAAGTTACTCTTGATGAAATAAAAAATTTAAAAGTTGAAGAATTAAAATTTCCATTTATTTTAAAACCCAGTGTTGGTTTTTTGAGTTTTGGAGTTTATCCTGTTAAAAATGAAATTGAATGGGAAAAAGTGGTTCAAAAATTAAATCAAGATATTGAAAAACTGGAAGGTTTTTTCCCAAAAAGCGTTGTAAATATGTCTGATTTTATTATTGAAGAAATGATAGATGGTGAAGAATATGCGCTTGATGCTTATTATGATGAAAACGGCGAAGCTGTAATTTTAAATATCTTTCATCATCCTTTTTTTGATGATAAGGATGTATCTGATAGAGCGTATTATACATCTAGAGAAATTATTAAAAAATACCATGATAAACTAAAATCTTTATTAGATAAAATTGGAGAAGCTATCGGGTATAAAAATTTTCCTTTTCATATTGAACTAAGAATAAATGAAGATAAAATTATTCCAATCGAGGTTAATCCAATGCGCTTTTGCGGCTGGTGTATAACAGATATTGCAAAAAATGCTTGGAATATAAATGTTTATGAGTATTTTTTGAAGCAATTAAAGCCTGACTGGCATGAAATATTAAAAAATTCAACTGATGATTATTTTTATTTCACTATGGGCGATATTCCATCTTCGATTAATAAAAGTTCTATTAAATCAGTTAATTATGATAAATATTTAAAAAATATTTCAAATCCGCTTGTGGTAAGAAAAATAGATTTTAGAAATAATCCTGTTTTTGCTATTGTTTTTGCAAAAACTAAATCATTAGATGAGATTAAAAATATTCTAAAATTGGATATGAAAGAATTTATTGAGCTTTAAAAACGCTGATACCTTTAATTCCTTGTTGTTTAGAATATCTTATAATTTTATTTATATCTTCAATATTGCTATCAGGGCTTAAATTGATAGTTTTTGAGATTTGCCCATCCGTATATTTTTGCGCTATAGCAAGCGTATTAAGTTCAAGAAAATAATCTAGGGGTTTATCTTTATTAGGTTCAATTGATGGTGTTGTTTTAAGCAGTCTTGAAATTGTTCCTGTAGGGGAAATTGCAGTTTTTAAACCAAAGGAATTTACTTCTTTTTTGATTATTTTAAGACAATTTTCTAAAATTTCATTTGCTTTATTTTCTCCATAATTATAACCTATTTTATCAAGCAATTCTTGATAACCCAAAACACCGATAAAGCCATCTGGAGCGATATTTTTAAACCCTTTAGCTAAAAGATTTGCACAATATTTTAATAGATTATAGTTAAGAGTTTTTGTTTTTGGATTATAGAATTTTGATAGGTTAGTTTGAGCAAGTTTTAAGCCTTGATTTTCTTTTAGCTCTGCTGCAGCACAGCAATCACAAATGTAGTCTTTATTATTTGAAAAAATTATTGCAGGTTCTCCGGTGTTAAGCATTGAAGTTAAAAGATTAGAATAAATTATTTTAGCGCTTATTTTTGAATTATCTGATAGAATAATATCTTCATTATTATCAACTTTGGCTAAAAAATCATCATCAATTATAACCGATAAATCAAAACACCAATTTTTGTAATCTCTATCATCTTTTAAATGAATAAAATCAAGTATTTTAGGGTGATTTACGGGTAATAGGGCAATTCCTGCTGGTGGTCTTAAAAGGGATTGTTCTCTATATTTAAAATATTTATTTATTTCTTTAATTTTAGAAACAGGGTCTTGAAAGTTTGAAAAATTAATTCCAACTCCAAAGCCGTTTTTAATGTAGTCTTCTAATTGTGCAAGATGAAATGCACTAGATTTTTTGGGGTCTAAATTTATTGCAATAGCGCTTTTAGGATCATTGAGATTAGAATAAGCATTGCTTGATAGGCTTATATAGCCTCCTTTTAATAAGCTTGAAAAGTTTTTTATATCATCAGGATTTGAAAAAAGTGTGTTTGCTACACTATTAAAAAAAGTGTTAATATCTTGATTTTTGCTAATAATTTTTCTTTTAATTAGAACTTTTTTATCTATATTTGGATTTTCAAAAGCACAACAATCAATCCTATTGTTATTTTTAATTATAGGATTAAAGTTTATTGGTTTTAGAGGTTTTAGTGATGGTATTTGAAGCATTCTATAGGTTTTTTAGGTCTTGAGTTGCATCAAGTTTTTTAACAAGAGCCTTAATATCTCCTTTTAATTTAAAATACTCTTGGAATTTTTTTGTTGTTCTAATATTAAAACTTCTTCCATTTTTATCTTTTGTTCTTGAAATTAAGCCTTGTTCCAATAATTCTGCAATGTGTTCATAAGCGCTTGGGCGAATTTCTTTTAGATGAGATTGTCTTATTGGCTCTTTTAGGGCAATTACTGTTAGAGTTTTTAAAACGGCAGGTTTTAATTCAACCGGACATAATTTTTCAACTATATCCATATGTTCTGCTTTAACTTGGATAATATATCCGTCTTCGTCATCAATTTCAAGTGCACCATTTCTTGAAGAATAATCAAACATTAAATCTAATAATGCACTTTCAACATCTTCAGTGTTAACATCAATAATCTGAGCAATCTCATCAGGGTGCATTGCTCTTGATGTTATAAATAGCACAGCTTCTATTTTTGATTTTAAAACTTCAGGTTCCATTGATTATTCTTCTTCCTTAGAAACTTTTTGTTCTTTTTTTACAAATAATTTTCCGTAAAATTTGTCTTGATACAGTTCACATTCTTCTTCGCGAGCTAAAAATAATAATGCAATAAAAGCAGAACTTCTGTCAAATCCTAATAAGCAAAGCTCTCTTAATTCAATGTTTTTTTCTCTTTGAAAAATTTGAACAAGATTTTGGCGCATTTTTTCAACAACTTGCTCGACATATTCTTCATGAGCCAATTCTTTAATATCAGACGCTTTTAGGTTCGCATAATTTCTAACGCGTCTTTCTTTTCTATCGAGAGCTGATTTAATTGCATATTTTTTTTCCAATTCTTCGTAAAACTGGATGTGGCGGATTAAATCTTTTAAGGTTACTGTTCTTTTTCTGTTTAATCTTACCGACGTTCTTCTCTGCAGCACTTCATCAAATGAAACAATGTTGTTTGTTGGAATTTGCATTTGTTCAAAATCTTCACCTTCAAAATCATCTTCAAAGTAGTCTTCAGGTTCCATTTCAAAATCATTAATTGTAATACCTTGTAAGATGTCTGATTTGATTTTTAGAAGTGTAGATGAAAATAAAATTGCTTTTCCAACCGAGCGAAGATTGTCTTGTTTTAATTCAGAAATTCGTTTCATGTATTTATCATACAAATCAACAATATCGATGTTCCAAGGGTCAACTTTACCCATTTTTACTAAGTCAAGGATGATTTCAATGGCATCAGTTTGAACATTTTTTTTAATTCCTGTATTTGAGATGAATTCTGTATTACCGCCAAAATCAACAGTGCCATCAAGCACTTTGATTTCGTCATACATATGTTTGTTGTTGTTATAAAATTCGCTAACTGCTTCAGACATTATTCATCCTTTATTTTAATTCCTGAAATTTTTGTAACACCTTTGTCTTTTTGGGTTACGCCAATCATTCTGTCTGCATTATCTAACATTGGTTTTCTTAGAGAAACAACAATAAATTGCGCCGTTTTAGATTGATTGGTTATAATTTGAGCTAATTTTTCAACATTTGGACCGTCAAGGTGCATATCAACTTCGTCAAATGCATAAAATGGTGCCGGTAGATATTTTTGAATTGCAAAAACAAAAGCCAGTGCTGTAAGAGATTTTTCTCCCCCTGACATGCCGGCAAGCTTTTGATTTCTTTTGTCTCTAATGTTTGCAACAAAAGTCAAGCCGCCCATAAACGGTTCTTCTTCGTTTTCTAATGACAGAGAGCCTGAGCCTTGAGATATTTGTTCAAAAACTTCCTTAAAGTTGTTATTTATTGCATGATATGCTTCAAGAAATGTTTCTTTTTTTAGACCTTGGTAGCCATTCATTCTTATTCTTATTTCATTTTTTTCGTTGTTTAGAGTTTCAACTTTTTCTTTGAATGAATTTTGACGCGCTAAAACTTCATCATATTCTGTTAATGCTCTCATATTAACAGGTTCTAGTTCTTCCATTTTCTTTTGTAGTTTAGAAATTTTAGAATTAATTTCATCAAGAGAAATTTCTGTTTGCTCAAGTTCTTTTGGATTAATTCCAATTTCATTAAATTCTTTTAAAATATTTTCTAAAATTGGCTCTAATTCGCGTCTTCTTGCTTTATAGCTTTCTTCTTGTTCTAATAATCTTTCAATATCATCTTGAATTTTGTTTTTAGAAGTTTTAGAGTTTAGCAATTCTTCTTGTAATTCATCTCTTTTTTTCTGCAATTCAACAAGGTTTTTGCCAAGTCCGAAAATTTCTTTTTCCAAACTTTCAAGAACTTCTTTTAGGGAAGAAATTTCTTTTTCAAACTGTTCTTTTTCTGTTTTTAGGTTTTCATTATCGTTTGTTAGTTTTTTAATGTCGTTTTCACGAGTTGAGATTTGACTTTGTTGGAATTTGATTTGATTTTTATCTTTTTCAATGTCGTTTTCCTTTGTCATTATGGCTTTTTCAAGGTTTTTGATTTCGTCTTCAACTCCTGTTGTTTTTTCTTTCAGTTTTTTTAATTCACCCTCATCAATTAGTTTTTCAACTGCTTCAAGTTCTTCTTGAAGAGTTTGAGATTGTTCGTTTAGCTTTATGTGTTTATTTTCAATTAAATCAAGTTCGCGAGATAATTTCGTATTTTTTTCTTTTAATTCTTTTAAAAGTTTTTCGCCATCAGAAATTATATTAGAGCTTGATTCGTTGTTTGATATAAGATTTTTAAGTTCAATTTTAGCGCCATTTAGAGTATTTAAGGCAGTGGAGTGTTTTTGTCTTATATCGTCCAGTCTGCGTTCTAAATCTTTTTCTTTTTGGGCTAGGTCTCTTGCAAGTTGCTCTAAGTCTTTTAGCGCTTTTTTATATTTTTCAAGCTCTCTTTCTTGGCTTTTATCGAAGAAAGAGGTGTTTTTCTTTTTAGCACCGCCTGTTATAAGGCCGCTTTTTTCTGTTATATCGCCATCAAGAGTTACTACTCTATATTTTCCGGCTAGTTTTTTAGCACAATTTTCATCTTCTACAACTATAGTTTCGCCAAGTGCAAAATAAAATGCGTCAAGATATTTATCGTCAAAATCTATTAGATTAATTGCAAAATCAATAACCCCTTTTTCTTTTGGCAATGATAATCTACTTGGTGTTTTTTTAATTATGTTTAAAGGAATAAAAGAAGCTCTATCTCTACCCAAGGAGCGTAAAACTTGAATTGCTTTATAAGCTACATCTTGGTTATCAACAACGATTGAATAAGCACGAGCGCCCATAGCAACATTAATAGCATCAATATATTCGCCCTCAACATCTGCCAATTGCGCTAGCGGTTGATGAACACCTTCAATATGAGCATTTAGGACTGATTGAATACCCGAGCCTTGTCCTGCTGTTTTATAAGCGTTTTTGTTGGCGTCTAAGATAGCTATTCTTTTTTGTGCTTGTTGAATTTTATAGAATGTGTCTTCTTTTTGAACTTTTGTTTTATCCAGCTCTTCAAAAGTTTTTGTTTGAATAATTTTATAGTCTTGGGTTTCTGTTGTCAGAGTTTCAATTTGAAGAGTTAATTTATCTTTTTCATCTTCAAACATTTTAGCTGAATTTTGAAGTTTTTCAATTTGCTCTTTTGTTTGATTGATTTTTTCTGTGTTATTTTTATATTCGCTTTCTAGAGGCAATTGTTCTTTAATTAAATCGGTTTCTTTATCTTTTAGAGCTTCTAATTCTTTTTTTAATTTATTTCTATTTTGAATGTGTTCATCAGCAGATTTGTTTAATCCTGTCATTTCTGTGATGATTTTGTTCAATTCTTCTTTTTTTGCTTTTAATAAAGAATTTAGTTCATCTAATTCTTTATTTTTTTCTTCAATAGCTTTTGTGTATTCTTCAATTTTTTGTTTTTGAACCTCAATGCCATTTTTATAGCTTTCAATTGATTTTAAATTGTCAATTGTGGTTTTATCGCATTGCGCTATGGCTGATTTTTTTCTTTCAACCTCTCCCTTTTTCTCTTCTAAAAGTTTTTTAACTTCAAGTTGTTTTTCTTCACCTTGGGCTTTAACTTTTGAATTTATTTCATCATATTTTATTTTAAGGTCTTCAATTTTTGAAGTTGCTTCTTTTAATTTTTCATTTAATTCTTTTTTTGTTTTTGTTGCCATTAAAATATTTTGATGAACAAGTTCTAAGGAGCGGACTGTGTCAAAATATTTTGCACTTTGGATTTTTGTTTCAAGTTCTGTTTTTTCGTCTTTAAATTTTTTATATTTAAGCGCAACTTCTCTTTCTTGCTTTAATTGTTCAATTCTATTATCTATTTCGTTAATTAAAATTGTGTCGTTAGCAATTTTATCTTCAACATTTTGTATTTGTTCGCTTGCAAGAGCAATTTTTCTGTCAAAATCGGCAGTACCCGCAATTTCGTCTATGATTTTTCTTCGCTCAATTGCAGAACATCTTGTAATTTCTGTAACATCCCCTTGCATCATAACATTATAGCTGTTTGGAGTGATGTTATATTTTTCCAGTTCTAGATGGATTTGGGTTAAGCTGCAAGGTTTATCGTTGTAATAATAATTGGATTGAACGCCATTTTTGCCTTTTTTAACATATCTTCTAATTGAAAATTCTTCGCCGTTATCGTTTGCAAAAACAACTTTAACACTTGCTTCGCCACGTTTATTGTGGTTGGAAATTAAATCGGCAACACCTTGTTCAGAACGCAGAGAACGAGCTGTTCTTAAGCTAAGAGCAAAAAGGATGCTATCTATAATGTTACTTTTTCCTGAACCGTTTGGACCGGAAACAGCAGTAAAACCTTGCATTAAAGGAATATTAACCTTAGATGCAAAAGATTTAAAGTTATCGATTTCAATTTCTTTTATATACATCGTCTTTTAAATACTTAGCTAAACCCCATAGTCTGCGTATTATAATTACACTATAAAAGTCGTCATGCTGTCAAATTTTATATAAAAATTCATATCTGTTAACTATATAGTTTTGTTTTTTAAATCCGTCTTTGGTTTTTTGCTTGTTTAATGTTATATATTTGTCTTTTAAGACATTAATTCTGTGTATTGGGAAAAACATAAAATTAGCACGTCCTATAATTCTGTCTTTTGATAAAAAACCCCAAAAGCGGCTGTCTTGAGAGTTTGAACGGTTATCTCCCATCATAAAATAATTATCTTCAGGAATTACAAAAGGACCACAAAACATTCTATCAGAACATGGCGTCCAAGTTTCTTTTGAGCTTATATACGGTTCGTTTAGAGCTACATCATTAATATAAACCCTATATTCGTTTTTATCTTCGTTGTATTTTATTTCGAATTTATCATTTGGCATGCCGACAACTCTTTTAATAAAAGCTATATCTTTGCACATGATGCCTGATAATCTTGTAAAAATTGCCCAAGGAGAGTTTGAAAGATTTTCTTCCGGTGGATAGAAAACCAAAATATCCCCCCTTTTAATTTCTCTGTGCGGGTATTCAAGTTTTTCAACAAATACTCTATCATGCTCCATTATAGTAGGTCGCATTGAGCCTGATGGAATCCATCTTAATTCACCAATAAAATATCTTATCGCAATAACGCAAATTAATACAAATACAACTGTATTTATTATTTCTCTTGTTGCGCTTGTTTGTTTTTCTTCTTGAATGTCTTCGTCAAAGAAAATTTTTCTTAAAAAATATCCTAGACCTTTTTCTTTTGTTTTTTTGAAAAGTGTTATTGTGTTCTCTTTTTGTTTTTTAAAGAAATTGGAAAGGTTTTCTTTTGTTTCTTTGTTTAATTTTTTATTATCGCAGATTAAATATAGAATAATTGCCCATATAAAAAATGATATAAAAAGTATGCCTAAGAATTTTATAAATGCACTGTATGGATTTGAATAAACATCATTTAAGGCTTTTACATCTATTAATTTTATGGTTTTATATTTTTCTAAGATGTAGTTATTTATTTCGTCAAAAAGTTTATCTTTGTTTTTATTTACCAGATATGGAAGTGTCACATAGAGAGTGTTTTCAATTTTTTCTTCATCAGAATCATAAATTATATATTCTTCTTTGTTTTCTGTTTTGATTGAGCTGAATTTAATTTTATAGTTTTTAAGCTTGTTTTCTATATCTTTTTCGTTTATGCTTTCATTTTTGTATGAATATTCTAATATTGTGCCTCTTTTTAAAATATAATTAAGAGTTTGGCAGTTTTGGTTGTATATTGTAATGACAATGGCAAAAACAATTAAAAAGGCTATTAATTTTGCATTTCTTTTAAAGTATGATTGAACTTTTTCTTTTATTTTATTAATTAATTCCAAAGTTAACTCCTTAGCGTGTAGTTAATAAGCTCAATAAGCGTTGTTTTGTATATATTGTTTTCAATATTATTTAAGTTATCCAGCGTTTTTTGCTTATATTTTTCAACAAATTGTTCTGATTTTAATATATATTTATTAAAATCTAAAGAAAGATAATTTTCAAAATCCATTGGGTTGATTTTATTTTCTAAGAAGAATAAAATCAAAGGCAGTGTAAAATTTTTTTGTTTTGCGTCATAAAATTTTTTTGTTTTTACATCTGAAATATCGTTTTTTATTTGAAAAGCAATTGAATAATTTTTAATTAAATTTTTAAGGTTTTCTTCTAATATTTCATTTTGTTTTTTTAGGCTTAAAAGTGCTTCAAGTCCAACTATAAAAAGGTTTCCTGTTTTATCAAATGATTTTTCGATGTATAGGTTAATATTGTTGGTATTGAGTGATGTGTTTTGATTGATTTCTCCTAAAATTGTTTTTTTAATTCTTTTAGAATATATTTTTGTAATTTCAATATTGGTTTTACTTAAAATTTCAAGTGCAATTGCTAAAAGCAAATCGCCTTCCAATACGGCAATTTTAGAGTTGAATTTTAAATTAAATGTTTCAAGATTTCTTCTTTCTTTTGCTTCATCGATAATATCATCGTGTATTAAAGAAGCATTGTGAATTAATTCAGACAGAAGTGCAATATTAAATACATCTTCATTTTCTATTTTTAGTATTTTTGCAAATAAAAAAACAAAAATTGCCCGAAGTCTTTTAGCATTTTGAAATATGAAATCATATAAATGATTTGAAAAAGGTGTATAATTTTCTTTTATAATATCATTTAGTTTTTTTTCAAAAATTTCTAAATCGTTTTTTATTGGAAGTACAATTTTTTTAATTTCATCCATTTTAAATTATAAATTTGCCGTCTTTGTATATTAATTTATCATCAGCGTATATTTCGCCATTGTTTTTCATGTTTTTAATCATATCCCAGTGAAGTCCTGATTGGTTTTTTCCTCCTGCTTCAGGGTAGCTTGATCCAAGAGCCATATGAATTGAGCTGCCAATTTTTTCATCAAAAAGGATATTACCTGTGACATTTTGTATTCTTTCGTTTGTTCCAATGGCAATTTCGCCGACAAAACGAGAGCCTTCATCCATATTTAGCATACTTTGAAGAAAGTCATTTCCAACCTCAGCACTAGCTTCAACTACTTTGCCATCTTTTAAGGTTAAATAAACTTCTTTAGAGGTTGAGCCATGGTAATTTTGAGGAAAATCAAAATAGATTGTCCCATTTGCGCTATTTTCAACAGGGGAAGTAAAAATCTCGCCATCAGGGAAATTCATATTTCCTGAACAAGGTATCCAAGTTCTGCCTTCTGTTGAGAAAGTTATATCTGTTTTGTCGCCTTTGATTCTTAGTTTTGTTGTTTTGTTTAAAATATCAGCTATTCTTTTTTGTTTGCGCTCAATTTCAATCCATTTTTGAGTTGGATTGTCGAGGTCTAAATAGCAAGAGTTTATTAAGAATTCAGAGTATTCTTCAAGGCTCATAGAAGCTTCTTGAGCCAATGCATTGGTTGGATAATCCGCTATAACCCAGCGCATATCGCCACAAGCAGAGCGCTCTAGTCTTTTAGCTAATATTGGTCTTGAAGCCTTAGAGCGTTTTGCAACTTTATCTGTATCAGCATTTGCCATGTTTTTGATGTTAGAGGGTGCACCAATAAAAATCATCACATCAGCTTTTTCGACTTCTATTTTAGACATTTCATCTATATATTCCAATTGTTCATCAGATGCATATTTGATAAATGTTTCTGCTAATTCATCCATTGATGTTCTTACAATAGGGTTTGCACCATTTATCAAACAAAGCTTGTAAATTTCTTTAACTAAAGGTTGCGCTTCATAGCCTCTGGCATAGATTATAACTAAATCACCTTTAGTAACCTTAGTTGAATAATTTACAAGTACGTCTGCATATTTATTGATGATTGGATTATACATTAATTTTCTCCGTCGTTTTCTTCCATAGCGCCATGGTAAGCTGCTTTATATCTTAAAGTGCAACCTCTTTTTGATGTTCTTACAAAATTAACAAGATTATCAACGTATTCATTGCCCTTAAATTCTTTTTCGATTAATTCAAGAGCTTGTGTTGTATTATATTGCTCATTTCTTAAGATTCTAATAGCTTTATGGATTGCATCTCTTGATTCTTTGTCTACACCCTTTCTTCTTAATCCGATAGCATTTAGTCCGATAGGTAGACAAGGAATACCCTCTGCTTTACAATATGGAATAATGTCTAATCTTGCAGCTGATGCACCTGAAATAATTGCCATATCACCAATTCTAAGATTTTGGTGAAATACGCT
Organism: Candidatus Gastranaerophilales bacterium; assembly: GCA_944323195.1. Lineage (GTDB taxonomy): Bacteria > Cyanobacteriota > Vampirovibrionia > Gastranaerophilales > Gastranaerophilaceae > RUG14156. The sequence continues at coordinate 14,653 of CALURR010000067.1, read as the reverse complement.
CATGCCTCCTAAAAATGCACCAAAACCAACATGGCAATGACCGCCTATAGTGGCAGCATTTGCCATAATGACGTTATCTTTTAAAACGCAGTTGTGTGCAACATGTGAATATGCCATCAATAGGCAGTTGTTTCCGATTATGGTGTTGTTATTTTCACCTGAAGCCCTATTTACGGTTGCGAATTCTCTTATCCAACAGTTTTCACCAATGACAACGCCTGTTTTTTCACCTTTATAGCCTAAATCTTGAGGTTCTCCGCCAATTGATGCAAATGGAGAAATTTTTGTGTTCTTGCCGATATGTGCAAATTGAATGTTTGCGCTTTCGCCAATTTTACAGCCTTCTTCAATAACTGTATTTTCGCCTATTATAGCATATGCGCCAATTTCAACGTCTGGCGCAATTTTAGCAGTCTCGTGGATTATTGCGGTTTTGTGAATTTTATTTGTTGTCATTGTATTTTTCCTTATTTTAATGCTACTGTTAGTATGGCTTCTGTGCAAAGTTTGCCATCTACATATGAACGTCCTAAACATTTTGCAATAGGGCCTTTAACTTTTAAGCATTCTGTTTCCATTTCAAGTTTATCGCCAGGACGAACTATGTTTTTAAATTTAGCGTTTTCAACCCCTGCAAAAAGAGTTAATTTGCCTTTGTATTGATCCATTGTCATTAAAATTGGAGCTGAAGTTTGTGCTAGTGCTTCAATTTGTAATACTCCGGGCATTATTGGGTTGTTTGGAAAGTGTCCTTGAAAGAAAGGTTCGTTAAAAGTTATATTTTTGTAGCCTTTTGAATATTTTCCTGGGACGCATTCTGTAATTCTGTCTACCAATAAAAAAGGATATCTATGCGGTAGCATTTCAAGAATTTCACTGTAATCTAGCGAAATTGGTGTTACTATTGAATCCATTTTGTCTCCTCTTATTTCTATTTTGTTAATTTTGCTTTTAATATTTTAGCTGTTTGGCAATGATAGCTATGACCTGCTTCTTTAGCTATTATATTGGCTTTTAATTTTAGCGGATTAAAACCTGTTAAATATAAATCGCCAATTATATCGAGTATTTTGTGTTTGGCTGGTTCATATTGGCTTCTTAGAGTTGTTGTATATGATCCATCATCAATTAAACCAACTGTGTTTTCAATTGTTACACCTTTTGAGTATCCTGCTGCTTGAAATTTTTCAAGGTCTTTTAAGTAACCAAAAGTTCTTGCTTCAATGATTTCATCAAGATTTTTGTCAAGATTAAGGCTAACCCATCTGTTATTTAGGTCAGGATGATTGAAGTTTACTAAATATGTTATGTTGGTTTTTTCTTCGTTTGATGGAGCTATTACAATTGTTGAATTTTTATTTTGGAAAAGAATTGTATCTTTTAGAGGTTCAACAATTTCGCTTTCACCAATAAAACCAATTTTATTAAATTCTTCAACCCATTTTTTAGAGCTTCCGTCAAAAATCGGCATTTCAAAGCCTTGCGAATTGAAATAAACATCTAATGCGTCAATCTCGCAAATTGCACAAGCTGCCATAAAATGTTCAATTAGGGCAATTTTATTTTTAGCCCCGTTTTCTACATCAGCTATAATTGTGCAGTGCTCAGTAGAAACAACATTTTCAACTTTAGCATCAACTGTTGCGCCGTTAATATGAAAGCGTATTCCTTTTTTGTCTGATGGTTTAATTGTTAATTCTACAGGAGCTGCAAACATCAGTCCTGCACCATTTAGTGTTAAGTTAGATTTTAGCGTCTTCATTTAAAAATTTCTCATAATCCTCTAATAAATGTTGGTATTTTTTATATTTTTGTACCATTACTTCTGCTTCATCAAGATATTTTAATCTCTTAATGAAATCTTTTCTTAATACTGCAGGAGCACCCATGATAACTGATTTTCTTGGGAATGATTTTGTTACACCTGCTTTAGCCAAGATGATTGAATCTTCGCCTATTTCAACGTGATCTTTTAAGCCTACTTGACCTGCAATAACAACTCTATCGCCGATTGTACAGCTTCCTGCAATACCAACTTGAGAAACAATTGTACAAGCTTTGCCTATTTTGCAGTTGTGACCAATCATTACAAGATTATCAATTTTTGTTTGTGAGCCTATTGTTGTATTTTCAATAGTGCCTCTATCTATTGTTGTATTGGCTCCTATTTCAACATCGTCACCAATTTCAACAGATCCAAGAGAAGGGATTTTGAATACTTTCACTTCTGTATTTGTTTCTTTGATTGCGCCTTGTTCTCTTGCTTGTTCAATATTGCTTGGGGCTTCTGTTACAAAAGAAAATCCGTCTGCGCCAAGGCTAACACCATGGTGTAAAATGCAGCGAGAGCCAACTTTTACTCTATCGCCTACATTAACTGAAGGGTAAAATAAACAGTCTGAACCAATTATGGCACCTTTTCCGATATATACATTAGGCATTAAGGCGGTGTTATCACCTATAACGGCATCTTTTGAAATAAAGACATTTGCACCAATTGAAACATTTTTACCTATTTTAGCGCTCGGGTCTACAACTGCGCTTGGGTGAATTTCTCTGGGAGTTTCAGGTCCAACATAAAAAGCATTTAATAATTTCATAAATGCAAGTCTTGGACGTTCTACTTCAATAGTTGAAATGCCTTCAAGGTTAACTCCTAATGGAACTAAAACCGCTTTTGCTTTAGATTGAGCTATGTTTTCAATTTCATCTTCATTCATTGCAAGAGCTAAAGTTGTTTCATCTGCTAATTTTGGCGGTGCAACTTTATCTATAGTAATATCGCTAACTTTAGTTAAAATTCCGCCTGTTAGTTGAGCTAAATCTTCCAAGCTAAACTTTTTTTCACCCATTTTGGCACTCCCTCATAAAAACTAGTCTGTAAAATTATTTTATAACAATAAAAGAAAAATTGCTAATTTTTTAATAAAACTTTTATTTGTTTTCAATTTTTTTAATAACATTTGTTGTCGATTTACCTTCAACAAGGCTGATAAATTCAACTTTTCCATTGTTTTTAAGAACCGTTTTTGCTTCAGGTAGTGTTTTTAGGGTATAATCTGCACCTTTTGTATAAATATCGGGTTTAATTTCGTCTAATAGTTTTTCAGGTGTATCTTCATTAAAAATAACAACATAATCTACAAAATTTAATTCCGAAAGTAATTCTGCTCTATCTTGTTCGTTGTTAATGGGGCGAGACTCCCCTTTTAATTTTTTAACCGAACTATCGGAATTAAGCCCCACAATTAAAATATCTCCAAAACTTGCGCTTTTTTTAAGATACCTAACATGACCTATGTGTAAAATATCAAAACATCCGTTTGTAAAAACTATTTTCTTATTTTCTTTTTTTAGTTTTTCTACTGTTGAAATTATTTCTTTTCTATTTTTTATTTGTCCCATTTTATTTTCCTTTTAAAAAACCGCCTTAATGGCGGCTTTAAAATTATTCTGCCTTTTTATCTTTGTTTGGAGCATTTTCTTTTTGTTGAGCTTCAACTTGTTTAGCTAAAGCTTTATCAAGCTCTTTTTTAAGGTTTTCAGGATTTATTGAATTGTCTGCATATTCGATTGTTGCATTTTGCTTCAAGCCTTCAATAAATTTTTGGAAAGTTTGGAATTTATTTTGTCTTGTTAAGAATGCTTTAATATCGGCGCTAACATTTGAGTATGGTTGAACGCCTTCTTTTGCTTTATCTTTAACTAAGATAATGTGATAACCGTCTTTTGTTTTGATTAAAGGACTAACTACACCCACTTTTTGAGAAAAAGCTGCATTTTCAAGTTCTTTATCAAGTGAACCTTTTGTTATGTATCCCATATCTCCGCCGTTTTTAGCGCTGTTTTTATCTTGCGAATATTCACTTGCAAGTTTTGCAAAATTAGAAGGATTTTTAGCGGCTTTAGCTTGAACCTCTTTAGCTAATTTGTCTTGTTTTGCCATTTGTTCTTTGACTTTTTGATCAATATTGGCGCTTGATAGTTGAGCTTCTTTATCTGCTTCTGTTATTTTTCTTTTTATATCATTTTCGTTGTATGAAATGAATATTTGGGAGAATTTAACTCTTTCAGGAATGCTGAATTGAGCTTTGTTTTGATTGTAGAATTTTTTAACATCATTATCTGTTACTTTTTTAGTTGTAATTAAATCAACCAATTTGTCCATTTTGACTTCATTTGCCATATCGCTTTTTAGGCGTTCATCAGAGATATTGTTTTCTTTTAGGATTTTTTTGAATTGTTCTTCTGAACCGATTTGAGCGATGATTTGTTTTTTCTTTGCTTCAATTTCAGCATCGGTTGCTTCAATTTTTCTTTTTTCAAATTCTTGAGATAATAATTCTCTTATAATTAAATCATTTGTGTATCTTTCTTTTAGAGATAATACAGCGTAACTGTCATCTTTTTTAACTTCTTTAGGAGCGTTCTTTAGTTGAATATCTTTGATTTTATTAAAATCTTCGTAATATTGTGCTCTTGTGATTTCTTTGCCGTTAATTTTTAACACAACATCAGTACTTTTTGTACAAGCGCAAAATAACATAGCTGAGCACAAAAGAGTAATAGCTAATTTTGTAAACTTCATTTTTTCCTCCTATAAAAAAGTTAATTATTTACTTTAAAACTTAAAACTACTTCAGATATATAATAAAACAAATCGGACAATTTGTTAAATATTTCATCAAAATTATCTTCACGTTTATTCATAAGAAGTATTCCTTTTGTTTTGTTGAGATTTTTTGGCGGTTGAGAAAAATTAAAATATCTTGTGTATTTTGAATCTATTTTGGATTTTAAAATATTCCATTCTTGTATAGTATATGGCATATTAATTCTGATGTAGTTGCCTGCTTGACGAACCGAGCTGATGTTGGCTTTAGTTGCAAGTATTCTTAATTTAACAAGTTTTATGATATTTTCAACACACTCAGGTATAGTTGAAAATCTATCCTTAAAGTTTAATTTCATATCGTCAAGCTCTGAAATTGAGCTAACATCAGACAATCTTTTGTATTCAAGGATTTTTTGTTCATAAGTTTGTGCCCAATCGTCAGGAATATATGCGTCAGCATTAATATCAATAATTGCAGGCTCTTTTTTGGGCTCTTGTTTTTCGTATGGGTTTTTATTTTGTTTTTGTTTAATATCATCTATACATTCGGCCAATAAATTGCAATATGTGTCAAAACCAACATTAACCATTTGTCCGTGTTGATGTGTTCCTAAGATGTTTCCTATTCCTCTTATTTCAATATCTCTTAGTGCAATTTGATAGCCGCTGCCTAGACTTGTGAAGTCTTTAATTGATTCAAGGCGTTTTTTTGCTTGTTCATTTAATTCTTTTGATTTTTTATAGAAACAAAAACAGTATGCTTGCCTATCAGAACGACCAACCCTGCCTCTTAATTGGTATAATTGTGCTAAACCAAACATATCAGCATCATGGATTATCATTGTATTTGCGTTTGGAATATCAAGACCTGATTCAATAATTGTTGTAGATAATAATATGTCGAACTCTTTTTGTTCAAATCTGCATATAATATCTTCGAGTTCTTTCTCGTTCATTTGTCCATGAGCAATGGCAATTCTGGCGTTTGGAACAATAGAAGATAATTTTTCTTTGAATTTATTAATTGTTTCAACTCTATTATAAAGATAAAAAACTTGTCCGTCCCTTTGAATTTCTTGATTTATTGCATTTTTTACATAGCTTTCACTATATTCGCCAACATAAGTTTTAATAGGCAACCTGTTTTTGGGAGGCGTATTTATAATAGATAAATCTTTTAAGCCTGATAGAGCCATATTAAGCGTTCTTGGAATAGGAGTTGCGCTAAGAGTTAAAACATCTATGTTTTCTTTGAATTTTTTGAGTTTTTCTTTGTGTCTTACTCCAAATTTATGTTCTTCGTCTATAACCAAAAGTCCTAATTTTTTAAATTTAATATCGTCTGATAAAAGCCTATGAGTTCCAACTACTGCATCAATTTTACCTTCATTAATTTCTTTTACTATTTCATTTTGTTCTTTTTTGGAGCAAAACCTGTTCAAGACTTTAATTTTTACATCAAAAGGTTCAAATCTTTGCCTTATTGTTTCAAAATGTTGCATGGTAAGAATTGTTGTTGGAGCAACAAGGGCTGTTTGATAGCCTGACATTATTGCTTTAAACATTGCCCTTATGGCAATTTCAGTTTTTCCAAAGCCAACATCGGCGCAAATTAATCTGTCCATGGGTTTTGAGTTTTCCATGTCTTTTTTTGTTTCAATAATTGCTTTCATTTGGTCGGGGGTTTCTGTAAATTCGAAATTTTCTTCCATTTCGTATTGCCAATTTGTGTCAGGTTCAAATTCTATACCTTTGGCGATTTTTCTTTTTGCATATAAGTCTAATAGGTCATAAGCAATTAATTCAACTTCTTTTTTAGCTTTTGTTTTGGTGTTTTCCCAAGAAGCACCACCCATTTTAGATAGTTTTGGTTTTTGAGAAGAAATCCCTCTATATCTACTTAAAAGGTTGATTTGTTCTGCCGGCATGAAAAGCTTATCTGTTCCTTGAAATTGAATTTCAAGATAGTCCTTTTGATTATCATCAATTGTTTGTTTAACTATACCATTATAAATGCCTATTCCATGGACATAATGAACTACATATTCGCCGATTTTTATATCGTTAATTGAATCAATATAGTCTTGGGTTTGTTTGTTTGAATAGTATTTTTTTGTGGTTATATCTCTATTGTGCTTGTTGAAAAGTTCTTTATCTGATAAAAATAAGATTTTATCTTGTGATATTTTTTCATCTTTTGAAATTGCTCCGCCTGAGGTTATATCCGGATAATAAAAAATATCATCAGAAAAAATTTCAAGTTCATCAAAAATATTTTTTAATCGATTTGGAAAATTTGTACAAATATAAATTTTAAAATTATCATTAAGATATTTTTTAATGAATTTAGAAATATCGGAGATATTTGTTGATAGAATTGGGGGTAAATCTAAGTCAAATTCGATTATTTTATCCCAATCATCGGTTAAGAAATTATCAAGTCCTATTGTTTTAAATTTTTTAATTTGTTTAAAAAATTCATCCTCGTTTGTGTGATTTAATTTTGACAAAGGAAGTTTTAATTTTGAGTTGATTGAATCAAGATAGCTTTGATTATAGTTTTCATCTATATTTTTATATTTTGATAAAATTTGACTTGTTTCATTGAAAATTAAAATATAATCATCAAAAAAATCTAAAACAGAAGATGTTTCATCTAAGATATAATTAATATAATATTCAATTCCTTCAAAATAGCCGGTTTGGTCAACCTTTTCAATCAATTCGTTTTTAATTTGTGAAATAAATTCATCATCTGATTTTATGTTTTTAATTTCTTTTTTAAATTTTTCTTTTTTTTCTTCATCTAAAATAAATTTGTATAATGGGTAAATTGTTGTGTTTTCAATACTTTTAAAGCTTTTTTGGGTATTAGGGTTAAAATATCTAATATCTTCAATGGTGTCTGCAAAAAATTCAATTCTTATCGGATTATCATCAAGTCCATATATATCTAAAATATCTCCTCTGAGGGCAAATTCTCCAATGTCTGAGACATTTGTTGTTCTTTTGTAACCATATGAGATTAATTTTTCTGCTATTTTAGAGTAATCAATTGTGTCGTTTTTTTTAAAATTTATTGCGTTTTTTAAATAAAATTCTAATGGAGCAAATCTTTCAAATAGTGCCTTTGTACTCATTAGAATAATATTTGGTTGAGATAGCAAGATATTTAGTTGTTCTTGATAAATATAATAGTTTTTTTCAAGTTCGGTATAAAAACTTATATCTTGAGAGGGAAAAACCATGCTTTCAAGATCTAGAAGAGTTGTTAAGTCTTTTTGAATTTTTAGAGCGGATTGCTCGTCTTGAGTTATATAGATAATTTTTTTATTGTTTTTTAAAATTGAATTAATTGCAAATAAATTAAATGGTGCAATAAGTCCATTTAGAACAAGCCTTTCTTTTGTGTTGGATTTTAGAAAGGAATTAAGGCAATCAAGATTGATATTTTTAAAATTGTCTATTTTTTGCATAGTCTATATTCTTCAATTAAGCTTGCTCCAACTACTCCGGAGTAGTCTTCAAGTTGTGCTTTTTTGAATTCTGTTTTATTTGATACTGTACTTAAGGCTTTATTTTTGGTTAGGCGAATTGTTTTTAGATATATTTCATTTATTCCTTGAATTAAACCGCCGCCCAAAACAACAAGCTCGGGATTGAAAAAGTTAATTGCACTTGCTAATCCGCCTGAAAGATATTCAATTGCTTCGTTAACATATTGGCTTACAACTTCATCATGGGCATCTAGAGATTTTTTGATGTGTTTGGTTGAGATATTTTGGCTGTCGCAAAATTCGGTTATGATTGAATTTCTACCTTTTTTTATTGCTCCTTGTATTCTTGATTCGATTGCACTTCTTGAGGCATATGCTTCAAGACAGCCAACCGCCCCGCAATTGCAGCTTCTGCCGTTTAAATCAACAATTACATGACCCAGTTCGCCTGCCAAACCTGTTGCACCATGGTAGATTTTGCCATCTATTACAAGGCAAGAGCCTATCCCTGTTCCAACAAATACGCAAAGCGTATTTTTGTAGCCCTTTGCAGCTCCTAAGAGAAGTTCTGCTATGGTTGCTGCTTCAACATCATTTGCAATATAGGTTTTAATGTTGTATATTTCTTCAATTTGTTTTTTAAGATTTAGATTTTTGCATTGTAAATTACAAGCATTAATAAGTATTCCGTTTTCTCTGTCTACCTGACCTGCTATTGCTATTCCAATTGAAGATATTTCATTTTTGTCTATTTTTGAAATTTCGAAAAGTTCATCTATTGCTTCGGTTAGTTTAGAGAATACTTTTTTGTTTCCTTTTTCTTTTTTTGTTTTTTTCTTGACTAAAAAAAGAATTTTGTTTGTTTCTTTTTCAACCAGAGCGCAAAGCACTTTGGTTCCGCCTAAATCTATTCCTATATTATATTTTTTCATTATTGTTTGTTGTCGTCTTTCATTCCGATATTTTTAAGTCTTCGCTCAATATCTCTCCACCAGCTTAGTTTTTGTTTGAAAAGATAATAATATCCTTCAAAATTGCCTTTTGAAATATTTAATTGTTGATTATCGCATAGTTGTTCAAATTCTCTTTCCAGTTTATGGCAAAATTCTTTTCTGTCTTCCTTAAATTCATAAAAAGTTCTAACTTTGCCAAATTCCATTACAATTTCAGGTTTATCTTGTCTTAAGAAGGTGTAATTTACGCTAACAGGGCAGATGTTAATTCCGCCAAATTGTTTGGTTGCATTTTGAACCAAATATGCTAAACCTGACTGGAATACTTCTGGTCTATAGTGCGGCGGTCTTATAATCCCTTGAGGAAAAAGCCAAAAGTTTATATCAGGTTTATCAAGAGTGGTTGCAGCATATTTAAGAGATTTTATTGCATCTTGGGCAGATTTTTTATTTATTGGAAAACAGCCTATATATTGAAATAAAGGAAATCTGTTCATTTCTTCAATCATAAGACGTAATCTTCCATGCATAATTCTTCTGGCAACAGTGAAACCTATAATTCCATCCCACCAGTTGTTGTGGTTAGTATAGAATAATGTAGCTTTTGTTTTATCTCTTTTTTCAAGATTTTCATAACCTTTATACATTAGAGAGTGAAATCTTTTTTCTACCATTTTTTTAAATACATAATCCGCAATAATCATCCAAAAAGGATTATCTTTTGCGGTTCTGAATTTTTCTTCCCTGTTTCTTAATATCGTTGGAGGTGTATCGCAATATAAATGTTGCGGAGATTTTAGATTAGTCATGGTTTATCTTATTTATCCTCTATTATTCGATTTAGTTGACAATGTGCTCTAAATGAAGTCATTTCTTTTTCTATTTTTTTGACATATTTTTTAAGATTTAGATTTGCTGCTATGTCTATAGTTTTATTATACATTTTTAAAACGTTTTGTGCATATTCGTATTTTTTATTGTCAGGTTGTTGATTTAAACATTCTCTTGCTATGTTTGCTTTTAGTTCATTTAATCTTATTTGAAGATAAATTAATTCGTTTGTATATGCGCCCTGTAGTGCTAAATCGCAGTACATTTTAGCATTTTCTTTGTCATTTAATTTTAAATATGCTTTTGCTAATAGTTCTTGGAATAATATTTTAAAGAAAGAATTATTATTTTGTGCATTTTCGCATATTTTAACAGCTTTTTCACAAATTTCGATGCAATACATATCGGCTTTGTTGTGGGCAGTAGCTGCGGCACTTATATACCAAGCCAATAATGCGCCAAAGGCTATTTTTTTGCTTGAAAAATACTGCATTTGACTTGTCGCTATTTCAATGGCTTTTAAATATGATTTTTCTTCTAATAAAACATAAGCTAAAAGGGTTTTTAGGATATTTTTTGCCACTTCATCATTGCAGTTATTGGCATATGCTGTGGCTTCAAAAAGCTCATCTTTTATTGTTTCAAAATCCATTTTAAATATTTTATTTATTAGGGTTAAAATATTCCATTTGCAAACAAAGTGAGGGCTGTCGATTATATATGAGTAATCTTTTAGGATTTCTTGTAATATTAAATCAGATTCATCAAAATAGCCCCTTGATGTATTTGCCATTGCTTCTGAAAACTCAAGACGAACTTTTAGCGCTTCAATTCTTGAGCCTTTTTCTTTTTGAAGAACTTTGTCTATTTCTGTGATTAATTCAAAAGCTAAAGGAGAGCCTTGTTGACAGTAGCTTTGAGCTAATATTACATTTGCTTCAATCCAAGTGTAGAATATTTCTTGCTGGGTAATCCACTTGTTTTTTGAGAAAAAGTTTAAATGTTTTTGCAAAATAGGGTTGATTTCAGTATTAACCAGACTTGCTATTTCTTCCCAAGAGCCAAGCTGTAAGAGGGCTTCCAGCTTTCTTGTTTTAATTAGTGCGTTTTGAAGTTCAACAACCGCTTTTTTTTCAGATTTATCTTTTTTGTCGAAATATTTTAATATATTGTCCACAACTTCAACAACTGCAGTGTAATCTTGTGTTAAATATGAGCTTTTAACCAAGTATCCGGATAAATCTATGACTTTATTGGTGTCGTTTAGTTTTTGTGCAGCAACAATAACGTTGGAAAGATAGTCTTTTGCTTCTTGAGGATTTTTAATATAAATTAGTTTCCCCAATCTTTCACAGATATTATTTTTTGTGTATTCAAAATTATCAAGTTTTACATTTTCAAGCAAAATTAAACTTTGCTTTTGTGCCATGGCATAAATATTAACATCGCCAATGTAGTTGGCATATTGAAGATTTTTTGTCCAAAGAACATAAGCTAATTGTTTATCTCCTATAATTTGAGCAAGTATTGGGCAAATTAGAGGAGTGGAAATAGTTTTGTTATTTAATTCTGTTAGAAGTTTTCTTGCATCATCTTTTATTAACTCTTCTTCTTTTGCTTTTATGTAGCAATATGACCAAGTTAGAGAGTTTTTAAATCCGTATATATCGTCAGTTTTTCGTTTTATATAGCCTCTTTTTTCCAGTCTTGCAATAATATCAAAAAAGTCATCTTCGTTTAATTGAAAAACTGAAGATAAAAGTTTGTAATCTAATTTATCGCCCAATAAAGAAGCTATATTTAAAAATTTATATTCGGCAAGATAGTGTTGCTTTAGGAAATCCAGTCTTTCAAATAAACATTTTTCTAAAGTTTGAGGGATTTCGCAGTTTTCAAATTCTTTGTTAAATTTAACAACTTTATCTTTAATGGTTAAGATTTTTCTTTCAAATAAATATTGTAAAATTTGCTCAATGTAGGCAATGTTTCCTTGAGTGTTATATGCAATTTGAGAAAGAATTTCATTTGGAATTTCACAATTTTGACCTAAGATTTTTTTGATGAAAATTTTGCTTTCAGAAGTATTTATTTTTCTTAGGGAAATATTAAGACAATTGTTATTGTTTAGTTTATTTGATTGGAAATAGATTGTGATTGAGTGTTCATTTTTGTAGCCTAAAATCATTTTTGCATCATGGGCAAAATAGTCATTATCTACAAGATATTTTATAAAACCGTATGATGATTCATCTATTAAATCAAAATCGTCTATTATAAAAATAACATTTCTTTTTTGCTTTATGTGCTCAAAAATGTCTTTAAGGTATTTGTATGTAATTTCTTTGTTTATTAAAATATTTTCAAAATAATCTTTTTTAATTGGATATATTAGGTTCGCAAGTGTTTCAAGGTTTTCTTGATCAATTTTATCTAATTGAAGTTTTTCTAATACTATTTTTTCAAATGTTTTAATATTAAATTCGTTTTTTAATACATTTGGGCAATCAAAAAAGCTAATAAAAAAGCTTTGAATTAGTCCGTATGAGCTAATTTGGGTTAAAGCGCAGCATTGAGCATAAAACACAACAGTATCTTTCATGCCGGCTTTTGAAACTCTGTAATAAAGGTCATCTAAAAGGTGGGTTTTACCTGCACCTCTTGGTGCATTGATTGAAATAGCTCTTATTGGGGAGTTGTTTTCTGATAAATTATTTAAAATAATTTCAAGGGCTTTATCGTATTTTTCGTCTTTTGTTTCTTCGAATATTGGTTTTTGTTCCAAGAAAACAAGTTTGTAAGAGTCTGTTGAAATTTTAATTAAAGATAATTCGCTATTGAGTTTTGGGTATACTCCGCTTGTGACTATGACATCTTTGTCTGAGCCGAGTTTTAGTTGTTTAATTTCTTTATTTTGTTGTGCTTCATCAACTGTAGAAATTGCAAATTTGTAAGACAAACCGGCATCCAGAGTTTTTTCAAGAATGTTATTGAATTTTAAAAATTCTGCTTCAAATTGATTGATTTTATCCAGAATTTTAGTTTGCTTATTGTAGGGGAAGTAGAATAAAACAGTGCTTTGATTAATAAATTCACATTCTTTGTCAAAAACAATTTTTATGGTTGTTTTAATATTTTGAATGACTTTTTGTTTAAACTCTTCCTCGTTGTATTTTTCAAAAGTGCGCTCTAGATTGATAAAATTAATGAAGAATGCAAGGGGTTTTTCATTATTCTTTTTGTCGTTAATTTCTACACTAACCCCCAAAGCAGCTTCTTGGGTTTTAATTTCGATTTTTTTGTTTTGTGGTTTAATTGGTTCTTGTGTCGTTTCTTTTTGTTGTTTTTGAGGAATTTTATCTTTATCAAATTCAGTTCCGCATTTTCTGCATACTGAGCTTGTGGCATAATTGGCACTGTGGCAATTTGGGCAGAATTTTACAAATGTATAGCCGCATTTTTTGCAACTTACCGAACCAAGGCGGGTTGGGGAACCGCATCTTGGACATTTAAAAATTAATCTTAATTTACATGAAGGACAAATTGCATCGTCTTTTGATACTTTTGTCTTGCATTTTGGACAAATCAAAGTTTGATAATCCTAATTATTTCTGCCACACAAAAAAATTATAATACAAATATAAAAAATTGATATTTTATTGTAAATTTTGTAAATTTTTAGTGTCATAGAAAATATATTGTAGTAAGATTTGGTTATGAAATTAGGAGTTAATATAGATCATATTGCAACGCTAAGAAATGCAAGAGGGGGCTTTGAGCCAAATCTTGCAGAAGCAGCAAAAGTTGCACTAAAAGAAGATATTTTAGCACTTACAATGCATTTAAGAGAAGACAGACGTCATATTAAAGATAAAGATTTATATGATGTAAAGGCTTTAGGGGCTAAAATAAACCTTGAGATGGCTGCAGTTGAAGAAATTCAAAAAATTGCACTGGATGTTGTTCCCTACAGCGTTTGTCTGGTTCCTGAAAGAAGACAAGAAGTTACAACTGAAGGCGGCCTGGATGTTCTTGGTCAAAAAGAATATTTGAAAGAATTTATTAAACCTTTAAAAGACAAAGGTATTTTAGTGAGTCTTTTTATTGACCCTGATTTAGCTCAAGCAGATGCTGCCAAATATTGCGGTGCTGATTATATAGAAATGCATACAGGCTCATTTTCAGAAGCTTTTGAAAAGAGCAGTTATCAAGATGAGTTTGATAAATTAAGCCAGATGGCAAAATATTCTCAAAGTTTGGGTTTAAAAGTAAACGCAGGTCATGGATTAAATTATCAAAATGTATATTTAATGAAAAAAATAAAAGGACTTTGCGAACTAAATATAGGGCACAGTATTATATCAAGAAGTGTTTTTGTTGGCTTAAAAACAGCAATTAAAGAAATGCTTGAATTAATAAAATAAGTTTTGTAAAAACACACTTGACATAAAATTTTGTCTTAGATATATTATTTAATGCAGATAGGTTGGTCGTGTCTAAATGCTAGAAGTAACTAATCTTAGCTACGATCCCTTAAAAGAAAGGATATACAATGTACGCAATAGTTGAAACTGGCGGAAAGCAATATAAACTTGAAGAAGGCAAATATGTTGACATCGAGTTGTTAGATGCTCAAGCTGATGAAAAAGTTACTTTTGATAAAATCGTTATGTTAGTTAACGGTAAAAAATCAAAAGTTGGAAGACCCTATGTAGCTTCTGCTACTGTTGATGGTACCGTTGTTAAAAATGACAAGGCTA
>CALURR010000066.1 GCA_944323195.1 Candidatus Gastranaerophilales bacterium | reverse complement strand
CAAAGAAGCTATTGCGCGCACCCCAAGGGTGTTTCCAATCCCTAAAGCTCACAAGTTCGCTAAGGGATTGTGGGCATCGCCTAAGTACGGACTTCGTGCTTTGCGCCAAGCTCCACGCTTGCCGCATGCGTGCTCCTGTGGAATTTGCGTTCCGCAAATTCTTACGTCGCCATAGTCCAGTATCGGGCTGTCTGTCAAAACTCAACGTTTTGACATCACGCCCTCACATCCTTCTGCTTTTTTGTTTTTGCCTAACTCCGTCGGAGTAAGGCAAAAACTTCAAAAGTTTGTTATTTTTTGTGTTTTGATATCTAAGGGGAGCGCAAGCTCCCATTTTTTTAAAAAAAAATTATTTTTAAAAAAGAGTAATTTTTATAATAATAAATTCTTATATCAACTTAAAAGTTTTAATTTAGAGCTCCGGCGCCTGAAATAACTTCTGTAATTTCTTGAGTGATTTTTGCTTGACGAGCTTTATTAAATTCAACAGTCAAAGTATTAATCATATCAGCAGCATTATTTGTAGCAGCACTCATTGCAGTCATTCTTGAAGCTAATTCACTAGCTTGAGCCTCTAAAAGTGCTTGATATACAACATTTGTGATAAACATTGGAACAATTGTTGACAAAACCGCCTGCAAGTTTGGCATAAATTCGCTCAAAGGCTCAATTTTATGCCCATTATGGCTAATTTTTAGCTCATCATCAAGCTCTTTATTCCTAAACTCTCTAACTCTTTCATCATCAACTACAGCCGGCAAAAGCTGCCAAGATTCAGCGATATAAGTCATCATATTTTTATATCTTGTTGTTACAAGTTCGATAGAATCAATGTCACCTTTTATATAATCATCTGCCAACAATGACGCTATAACATAAGCAGAACTTGAATTAACGTCATCTAAAATATCAACATAGGTTTTCTTAATTTCGAAACCATACTGCACTTGAGCATTTTTAATTGCAGGAACAGCCTTTTGGCCCACAAGGTAAACACAAACATTTTTACCTTCATTTTTCAATTTCTTGATTAAATTCAAGCTATAGCGGACTATATTAGCACAATATGCACCTGCCAAACCCTTATTTGACGAAATAATAACCAAACCAACATTTCTAACTTCCCTTTTTTCCAATAATGCAGGAAAATTATCGATATTATTTTGTGTCTTTATTTTGTCACACTTGTTTTTAAGAGTTTCTTTATATGCCCAGCAAAACATCTCATATAATTCCAAAGTAAATGGTCTTGAAGCCCTAACGGCATTTTCAGCCTTTTTAACTTTTGCAGCTGCAACCATTTTCATTGCTTTAGTAATTTTTTGAGTATTTTTAATGCTGTTTATTCTGTCTTTTATGTTTCTTAGATTTGCCATTTTTATCTTTCCGAATTTATAAACATATCTTATTCAGGTTTAAAAATATTTTCCTTAAAGTTTTTAATATGTTTAACCAATTCTTCTTTATCAGACTCTTCTAGTTTAGCTCCGTCATTTAATTTTGCTTCCAATTCAGAACAATTTGAAGAGAAATATTCAAAGAATTGTTTTTTAAACTCTTGAATGTCCTTGTTGTCAACATCATTAACATATCCTTCATTTCCACAGAAAAGAATTGCAACTTGTTGAGCAACTGATAATGGATTATATTGAGGTTGAATTAAAATTTGAGTCAATTTTTCACCCTTTAATAATTGCGCTTTTGTTGCAGCATCAAGATCTGAAGCAAATTGAGCAAAAGCAGCAAGTTCTCTATATTGGGCTAAATCTAAACGCAATTGACCTGCAACTTGTTTAATACCCTTTGTTTGAGCAGCGCCCCCAACACGAGATACTGAAATACCGGCATTAATTGCTGGTCTTTGACCTGAATTAAACAAGTTTGATTCAAGGAATATTTGACCATCGGTAATAGAAATTACATTAGTTGGAATGTACGCTGAAACATCGCCTGCTTGCGTTTCAATAATAGGAAGTGCCGTAATTGAGCCGCCTCCTCTTTCATCAGACAACTTACAAGCTCTTTCCAAAAGTCTTGAATGTAAATAGAACACATCTCCAGGGTATGCTTCACGTCCCGGTGGTCTTTTTAACAACAAACTCATCGCACGATATGCTTGAGCGTGTTTTGTTAAATCATCATATATGATTAAAACGTGTTTACCTTGTTCTAAGAATTCTTCTGCTACGGCACAACCGGCAAATGGTGCAATATATTGCAATGGTGCAGAATTATCAGCAGTAGCTGAAACAATAATTGAATAATCCATTGCACCTTTTTCTTCCAAAGTTTTTGCCAAATGTGCAACAGTAGAAGTTTTTTGACCGATTGCAACATAAATACAAATTACATCTTTGCCTTTTTGATTGATAATTGTATCAATTGCAATAGCGGTTTTACCTGTTTGTCTATCTCCAATAATAAGCTCACGTTGTCCTCTGCCTATCGGAGTTAGCGCATCAATTGCAGTTAAACCTGTTTGCAAAGGTTGATGAACTGATTTTCTTTCAATAATCCCAGGAGCAATACGCTCAATCGGACGTGTTTTATCAGTGTGAATATCGCCTTTACCATCAATAGGAACACCTGTTGGGTCAATAATTCTGCCAATTAGCGCATCGCCTACAGGAACTGAAGCGATTTGACCTGTTGATTTAACGTTCATACCTTCTTTTATTTTTGTATAATCACCAAGGATTACGACCCCAACATTATCTTCTTCGAGGTTTAGGGTAATTCCAAGGGTTTTATTGCCGTCATCAAACTCAACAAGTTCAGACGCCATTACATTATTTAATCCGTAAATTCTTGAAATACCGTCTGAAATTTCAATAACGCTACCTACATTATCAACTTCTAATTTTTCAGAATAATTTTCTATTTTAGATTTGATAATCGCAGTTATTTCTGAACTGTCTATTGCTGGTGCCATATATTTCGCCTTTCATATTATAAATTAATTTTTTTAAGTCGGTCGAATTTAGTTTTTAAACTCAAATCAATAACCTTATCTTCAAATTTAATAACTAAACCGCCCAAAATATCTTCATCTTTTTGATAATTTAAAATTACCTCTTTATTAAATTTACTTGATAATTTATCTTTTAATTTAGTTTTTTGTTCATCATCAAGGTCATAAGCATAAAAAACATCTAATATTTTAATGTTTTTCAGATTATTTTTTTCCTTTTGAAATACATCAAAAATTGTTGAAAAAATATTAAATCTGCCTTCATCCAATAAAGTTTCCATAAAATTTAAAGTGATTTTATTTACTTTATTTTCAAAAGTTTCTTTTATTGTTTCTTTTTTATCTTTTAAAGACACTACAGGGTGAGAAAAAAACATTCTAAAACTATCGTTTTTGAATATTGAATTATTAATTAATTCTAGGTCATTAGAAATCTCGTCAACACTATCAATTGAGGTTTCAATTAATGCCCTGGCATATCTTTTTGCAACTTTTAAGTTTTTTATGTCTAAACTTTTTCTCACAATAAACTTCCTTCGATTTTATCTAATTCATCAATTGATGAATTGATTAATTTTTTATGAGTTTCATCATTTAATCTGTTTAGTGTTTCGTCTTTAGCTAATTCAACACACGCTTGATAAATCTCATTTGTTGTCATTTTTTTATATTTATCTTCTTGATTTTTATAAATTTTTTCAAGACCGGATTTAATTTCTTGCTCTTGAAATCTTGTATTTTGTTCAAATTTTTCTTTCAAATTTTGCGCATTCAACTTTGCATTTGAAATAATTTCCTCTTGAAGCTTTGGAGTATCTTTGGTTGATTTTTTAGTTTGTTTATACTCAGAAATTGCACTTTGAGCATTTCTTGAGCTTTTTTCAACAGACTCTTTAACATCATCTGCCATTTTTTGAATTAAATCGCCAAGATGTGCTTTTTTATATATCAACACAAGTGTTGATATAACTATTAAAAAATTTATTAAATTTGTATTTAGAATTTGTTCAAATAAAGTCATATTATTATCTTTCTAAATATTTAAGTATTGATTAATTTTGTCATCTTTTAAATCGATACTCACTTGCTCGCCTAAAACCCTTGAAACCATGGACTGAACAATTAAATTAATTTCTTTTTTTGCTTCATTTTTCGCATTTTTCGATAATTCATCCAATTGGGTTTTATTTTTATCCAAAAGCATTGTTGCTTCTTGTTTTGCTTGTTTAATTTTTAGCGCACTTTGTTCTTTTGCTTCTTGTGTTGTTTTCTTGATAATATTCGAAGCTTCAATTCTTGAGCTTTTAAGAGCCTTTTCTTTCTCGTCCAACAAAATGCGGGATTTTTCTTTTGATTCAGCTTCCATTTTTGAATTTTTTGCATAAAAACTGTTTCTTTCATCAATCACTTTTGTAATTGGATTAAAAAGAATAGCTTTTATAATCAATAAAAATATCAAGAAACTTATTACAACAAATATAAACGTTCCGTCAATTTGCATTAACATATGAAAAATCTCCGCTTTTCGTTGTACAAACTATTATTTAAGTACAAAACCTATCAAAATTACAACCAATAAAGCATAAATAGCACATGCTTCAATCAAACCTGCACCAATATAAAAATATTTTGAAATTTGACCTTCAACTTCAGGTTGTCTTGCAATGCTTTCAATAATTGCTTTAGTAGCTAAACCAAGACCAATACCAGGCCCTACAACACCAAAACCGATTGCCAAACCCATAGCGATAAATTTTAATACTGATAAATCCATATTTTTCTCCTTTATATTAATGTTTTGCTACCGCACCGCTTATATATGCGCTTGTCAAAAGCGTGAATACCAACGCTTGGATAAACGCAACAAATATTTCAAAAAACATTATAGGCAGAGGTAATAACGAACCTAAAAATAAGGTTATATTATATACCCAAGCGGACGGCAAAATGCCGCCTAATGTATTTTGACAAAATACGCTAATTGCCTCAGGACTTAACAAAGAAGCAATAAGCCCTCCTAAAACCATAATAAGAATTTCACCTGCCAATATATTGGCAAAAAGCCGCAGAGCTAATGTTAAAGGTCTTACTATATCTTCAAGCATATTAAAAGGTGTCATAAACCAAACAGGTTGAAAATAATGCTTAAAATAGCCAATACCTTTTAGGCGAACACCTGAAACAATATAATAAACCAAAACTATAATAGCCAATGCAGCTGTTACATTTATATCATTAGTTGGAGATGCAAATTCTCCTTCGGTTGCTTTAATAAACGGGAAAAAATTTAACAACTTCCAAGGTAATTGCCCTATTAAGTTCCCTGTAATAATAAATAAAAATAAGGCAATTAAAATTGGGGTATGACGTTTTCCTTCTGAGCCCATATCTTTTGTCAAAGAAGAAAATATAGTAACTATATTTTCAAATACTGCCTGCAATCTGGATGGAACAAGTTTTATATTTCCAACTGCCAAAAGTGCAAAAAATATCACGATAGCCATAGTAATCCATAAAGTTATCAATGTATCCATGTGTACATTCAAACCAAAGATATTAACTATCCAATGTTGTCCTATATGAAATTCCATTTTACTTCACCTTTTCAATGAACACCATTATATTAACTCAATCTTGTCTTTAGTAGTTAAGCTAAATGAAGGATTTTAATTTCAACAAGTATAATAAAACACAACATAAAACATTTAAGCAAATTAATTTTTTTAAAATTATTAATACTTTAAAAAAATCCCAAACTAAATCTTAAGGTTTAGATAAAAAGAACCAATACATATAGGGTAAATTTCAACCTTAATATTGATGAAGAAACCGCCTAAAAAAAGTATATTCATAATGTAAGTTACTTTAATCGAATTAAAAATTACAAAAAAATATACTTTTTGGAGGGGTTAATGAGAAGAACAGTGGATTTTAAAAGAAAACAAAAAGTCATTGTTGTTGATGACAAGTATGAGCACGCATCAGGTGTTCGCGAATTGGTAAATTTAGAAAATGATTATGAAGTTATTGCAAATGCAGGTAATGCCAATGTTGCAATTTCTTTAATTAAAAAATATCAACCGGACATTGTTTTAATGGATATAAATATGCCTGAAATGGACGGTATTAATGCAATCGCTGAAATTCAAAAATTAAATGTTAAAACAAGAATTATTGTCTTAACCGCATATGATGATGCTGATTTAATATATAGAGCAATGAAAGTTGGAGCTTGCGGCTATGTATTAAAAACAATGGTTTCAGCTCAATTAATCAAAGCGCTTGATGAAGTTTCAATGGGCAAGATTTATCTTCCGAATATTTTATGTTCAAAATTCTTTGAATATTTCCAAGATTTTGAGAAAAACGGAAACGCTAAACAAGAAGATGAAAATGAAGAAAACCTTCTACACTATCTTACAAACAGAGAAGAAGAAGTGCTTTCATTATTGTTAGAAGGTGCAACCTATAAAGATGTTGCAAGAGAATTGTTTATCTCTGAAACAACAGTTAAAACACACGTTAACAATATATTCCAAAAACTTCAAGTAAGAGAAAAAACTCAAGCAGTTCTTTATGCAATCAACAAAGGCTTTAAACCAAAAACCAAAAAAATTGCAGTATAGAAATATTGCTTAAAAACAAAACAAAAATGGTAAGTTAAAAAATAAATGAATAAAACAAAAAAAAATTTCAATACATATTTTGAAAAAAAGGATTTGAGCGGTAATGAACTATACTCATCAACCATCATTGAATCCCTAACAAGAAGTATTTTAGAGCCGATAGCCAAGGAAAACTCCAAGGCTATCGTCTTTGCTCGCTTAAAAAATGTCAAAGGAACAGATGGGTTAATTAAAAGACTTGAATATTCAAAAGATATTATTTTAAGAGAATTTTCCGATTTTGAATTTTCAAAATTTGATATTGAAGAAACAGGCTTTGTTGTATTAACCACACAAAGATACAATTGCGCATTTTTATTTAGAGAAAAAGAAGAAAATAAATATGAAATTTACTTTAAAGTAAACTCTAAAATGGTAAATGACGTCTATGAAACACTAAAAGCAATATTTTTAATAGACTATGACGAAGAATTTTATGCCCATAGACCGGAACGCCGCGATAATTTTATGATGAATGAAGCAATTGGAAATATAATTAAATATTTCGAAGAAACGATTAAAGAAAATGAATACAACTCAAAAATTCAAGAAAACTACAGAACAGTAAACGAAACAAATACTTCATTAAGAAATGAGATTTATCAAAATGCCAGACAAATCGCTCATGAAATAAAAAATCAATTAAGCATTCTTGATATTTATACAAGAATTTTTGAAAAGAAAACACAAGATATTGAATCAGTTAAACCAATAAGAAAATCAATTGAGCTTATCAAATCTCAAATTGAACAATTTAAAAATATCGACGTTATTAATCTTCAAGAAAAAAATATAAAATTAATTCTGCAAGATTCCATTAAAATGTATGGAAATATTCTAAAAGAAAAAAATAATAAAATAATTTTAATAGATGAAATGGCAGGCTTTGAAGCAAACGCTTTTGTGGACGAAGAAAAATTTTTAATTGTAATAAATAATATTATTAAAAATGCAAATGATTCAACCAAAAATGATGAAATAATAATTAAATTAAAACAAGTTGAAGAACAAATTAAAATTTCAATCATAAACCATGGAGAAATGATTGAAAAAGAAAACCAAGGAAAAATCTTTGAACAAGGTTACACAACTAAAAAAGACGGATGGGGAGTTGGATTATCGGTTTGTAAAAAATTCATAGGTTCGCAATTTGGCACTTTTGAATTAACAAAAAGTGATGAAAAAGAAACGATATTTACGCTGACCTTGCCTTTAGCTCAAACAAGATAATCTAAAATCTAAATAAGGATAGAATTATGGATTTAATTAACAATAGAACAAAAGAAATTGCCGCTATGGCTCTTGATGGCTTATATGAACGCTCTAAAGCAATTTCAGCCAACACTGTTAATGCCCTTACTCCTAATTACCAAAGAAAAGAAGTTTCTTTTGAGGCAAGTTTAAGGGACATAATCAAAAGAGAAGACGAAAAAGAAAATATAAAAGTTCAAAATTCGATGAACTACGACAAAAACCCTAATACAATTTTAAAAGGTCAAAGTCCTGAGCAAATTGCACTTTTAAATTCTGACATAAAAGATAATTATTTTATTGATGTCGAGCAAGATTTAAGAGAGCCAACAGGAACTGACGGAAACAATGTTATCTTAGAAGAAGAAATGATGGATGAAGCTAAAAATGGTATGCAATATCAAGTTGTAGCGTCATTATTATCAAAATCATATTCACTTTTAAATAGCGTAATTAAAGGACAAAATCAATAATAAGGATAGAATTATATGAGTTTTAGTGTTTTTGATATAGCAGCATCAGGAATGAATGCTCAAAGAATTAAAATGGATACAGTTTCATCAAATATTGCAAATGCAAACACTACAAGAAACGAATTTGGTGAAAAAGAAGTGTATAGAAAAAAACAAGTTAATTTTAAAGAAATGACCATGCAAAAAGGATTCAATTTCCCGAATGGAAATGCTTCAGTAGAGTTTGACCCGCCAAACGCTCCATATTTGAGAGGCGGAGTCACAATTAACGATAACGCCATAGCTAAAGGTGTTATGGTAGATTCTATAACTGATGCAAATAACCCAACCAGAATGGTATATGATCCAAATCATCCGGATGCCAATGATGATGGTTATGTTGAGCTTCCAAATATCAATGTTGTTGAAGAGATGGTTAATATGGTTAATGCTTCAAGGGCCTACGAAGCAAATGTAACAATAGCACAAACTACAAAAACAATGATACAAAGTGCGATAAATATTTAAAGGTAAACTATGAGCAGCAATTTTAATATCAATACAAATTTTCAAACAAATAACTTTGATAACTCAATTAATGAATTTAACAAAGTATTTTCAGATTCCATTAACAATTCCAATAAAGCGCTTGAAAATGGCGCAAATTTTAGTGAAATTTTCAATTCAATGGGTCAACAGAATAATGAACAAATAGCACCAATGCAATTAGGTGCGCAATATTTTAGCGGAGTTGACGCAATTAGCGCTCAAAAAGTGGAAAATCTATCTCCAACAGCCCAAGTTGCAAAAGACATAGGTTCAGGCTTTTCAAATAGTATAAATGAATTAAGCGGTATTGAAAAAAAAGCCGAACAAGATTTTGAAACATTTGCTTCGGGGGGAGATATAAGCGTCCATGAAGTAATGATTTCGGCTCAAAAATCAAATCTTGCCATGCAAATGGCAATCCAGCTAAGAAACCAATTGTTAAATGCTTATAATGAGTTTAAAAATATGACTATCTAAGTAATATTCATATTTCTTAACAGTGTTGAAATTGCCGACAAGTAAGATATTATATTATTGGGGAGCAATCTTGCTTGGATAAAATTAGTTAGAATTAGTATTGGATGAATTAAGTGAACGAGCACGTTAAATTATTAATAGAAGATATTAAAAAACTTTGGTTAAAACTTGATATAAATCAAAAATTTTCAATTGCAGCGCTATTAGTTGCAATGTTTGTTGTGGGAATATTTTTTATAATCAAAGCAACAGAGCCAAATTGGGCTGTTTTATATTCTGATTTATCAAAACAAGATGTTGCAGCTATAACAGAAAGCCTCAAAAAAAGCGGATATGCTTATAAATTATCCGAAGACAAGACTGCAATCTTGGTTAAAAATCAAGATAAAGAAGATTTAAGAATGTTTGTTGCAGAAAATGATTTAATCAAAGATACAACAGGAGGTTTCGAACTTCTTGATGACTTGCAATTAGGTTCAACCGACTTTAAAAACAAATTAACAAAACAAAGAATATTCCAAGGCGAATTAACTCGCTCAATTGAAAAAATAAATGGAGTATCTAAAGCAAGAGTTCAATTGGCTGAACCTGAACGCTCAATTTTTTCTGATGAAGACGAAGAACCCTCTGCAAGCGTTGTTTTGATACTTGAACCCGGATTTAAATTAAAAGCAAGTCAAATTTTAGCTATTAAAAATTTGGTTGCTTATTCTGTTCCAAGGCTAACTAATGATAGAGTATTTTTGACAGATCAAAACGGCAATGTATTATCAGAAGATGTTGCCAAAAATTCTTCTGATATGCAAACTTATAGAACAAACTTTGAAAAAGAAGCAGCTAAAAAAATCAAAGACACGCTTGAAACAATCATGGGTAAAGACAATGTTTCTGTTCAAGTTTCAACTGTTATGGATTTTAATCAAACTAGAGCAACAATTGAAAGCTATACTCCAAACAAAGATTCAAATTCAGGTATAATTGTTGCTCAGCAAGGCGAAAAAGAAGTATATTCCAACCCGCAACAATTGCCTTCCAACAACAAAGAAAATCAAAA
Source organism: Candidatus Gastranaerophilales bacterium (assembly GCA_944323195.1). Taxonomy (GTDB): domain Bacteria; phylum Cyanobacteriota; class Vampirovibrionia; order Gastranaerophilales; family Gastranaerophilaceae; genus RUG14156. Next base: position 4,493 of record CALURR010000066.1, on the reverse strand, counting down.
AGAAACTGATAGCACAACAACCACTGAACAAAATAACAATATCGAAAACACAGGAATAAATCCTGCTCAGGATGATTTACAACAAGCTCAACAAGCGCAAGTTCAAGACCCTGCTTCACTACCTTTAAATCAAACTCCTGTTAAAACAGTAAATTACAGCGACAATGCTACAGGCAACAATAATGATGTTAGAAAATTAAGCTATGAAAAAGAAAAATCAGCCACTACTTATGCTGTAACAAAAGAAGTAAAGCAAGTTGTATATGCCCCAGGAGCCGTTACAAGAATGAGCGTAGCTGTTGCAGTAAATAAAATTCTTACAGATGAAGAAAAAAAAGAAATTGAAAATCTTGTTGTAGCAGCAACAGGTATGGATAAAGCAAGAGGTGATGTTGTTAATGTAACCAGCCTTAAATTTACAGGCATAGATAACTCAGAAGAACTTGAACAAGATAAAGCAGCCCAACAAGCTATGACAATGGAAATTTTAACATTTATCTTCAAAAATGTTTCTCCTGTGTTTATAATACTTATATTAGGTCTTATTGCACTTCATAATTTTGGAAATATATTTAAAACTCCAAAACCAACAGAAGAAGAGCCTGAAGACTTAGATATACCTGATGACAACGCTCTACCATCATTTGACCCATATCTAATGCTTCAACAAAACAAGACCAATACAGAAGACTTTTATCAACAAGACATACAATACACTTCAGCAGTTGACAAAAAGAAAAGCGAAATTATTAATTCAATCTTAGGCAACCCTGAAGAAGCCGCAAGGATTTTAACTTCATACATTAAAGAATAAGAAAGACTAAATATAAAATGGCTAATATCCGCATAGAACAAATGACACCAACGCAAAAAGTTGCAGCCCTGTTGATTACACTGGGCCCTACAGCTGCATCTGAAATTATGAAATGTATTGAAGATGATAATGCGCTGGAGCAAATTACAATTGAAATTGCGGGTATGTCAAAATTACCTCAAGAAGTTATTGAAGCAGTTGTAGATGAATTTCATACGGTTTTTCAAGCTTCATCTATGCTTGCAGCCGGCGGCATGAGCTATGCGAGAGAGCTTTTAGAAAAAGCCTATGGAGCTTCTGAAGCAAACAATATTTTAAATCGATTAGTCACAATATTGAACTCAAATCCTTTTCAATTTTTTAATGAGGCGGATCCTGCTCAATTGGCAACTTCATTTCAAAACGAAAACCCACAGCTAATTGCGCTAATTTTAGCATATTTAAAACCTGAACAATCGGCAAAAGTTCTAAATTATCTTGCTCCAAATATTCAACACAAAGTCGCTCTCAAGATTGCACAAATGGAAACAACAAACCCTGAAGTCATATCAGAAGTAGAAAAAATTGTTGAATCAAGATTTTCAAATGTAGTTGCTACAGATTTTTCAAAAGCAGGAGGCACAAAAGCCCTTGCAAGCATCTTAAATAGCACAGATAGGGCTACAGAAAAAAATGTAATAGAAATGATGGAAATTGAAACTCCTGAATTAGCCGAAGATGTAAGAAGTTTAATGTTTGTATTTGAAGATATAATTCAACTTGATGATGCCTCTATTCAAAGAGTTTTAAGAGAAGTTGATTCAAGAGATTTGGCAACAAGTTTAAAAGGCGCTAAAGAAGAAGTTAAACAAAAAATTCTTAAAAATATGTCAGAACGTGCTCAAGGAGTATTGTTAGAAGACATTGAATACATGGGACCGGTTAGAACAAGAGAAGTTCAAAAAGCGCAATCTAAAATTGTTGGCGTAATTAAAGCGCTTGAAGCAGTTGGAGAAGTCACAATCTATCGTGGCGGTCAAGAGGACGAATTAATTGAGTAAACTAAGGGCAAATAAAATTAATTTCGATAACGATGATTTTATTATTGAAATTAAAGAAGAAAAAAAAGAAAAAGAAGAAAAAAATAACTCAAAATCTTCCCAAAAAAACACCTCTCATCAAGAAAATTTCCCTGACGAGAGCGAGCTTATCATAAATAGAGCTAAAGAAGAAGCACATAGACTTTTAGAAAATGCTTCAAAAAAAGCTGAAGAAATTATTAAAAATGCAAAAGTTGAAGCTGAAAAAAAACTAAATGAAGCAGATGAAAAAATAAACGAAACATCATTAAAAGCTGAAGAAATTATAAACAATGCCCAAATTGCTTTTCAAGAAAAACTGGATGAAGCAAATAAACAAAATGATGAATTAATTAATTCATCAAAAGAGCAAATCGAACAAGAAAGAATTGAAAAAGCAAAACAAGGCTACGAAGAAGGCTATTCTGATGCACAAGAAAAAATTCAAGAAGAACTTTTAGACAAACTAAAAGATTTTGATAATTTTATTGAAAAACAATTTGAAATAAAAGAAAAAATACTCAAATCAGCCTCAAGAGATATTTTAAATATCATAGAAAATATTTCAAAAAAAATTCTTTTAAAAGAATTAGATTCAAAAACTCTTGAAAAAATAATCAAAAATACAATCACGCTTTTTGAAAAAAAAGAAAATATCAATATAATTTTAAGCGAAAAATATGCTAAACTACTTTTTGAAATTCAAAATAAATCACTAAATCAAGAGGTTGATTTTAATTTTGAAAACTTTAAAAAGTATGAAAATTTTGATGTAATTTATAATCCAAAATATAATGATGACACTATTATTATAGAAAATCTTGAAGAACGATTTTCTTCTTCAATTAATTTACAGTTAGAAAATATAATAAGAAATATATACGAAAACACAAACAATGGGCAAATTGAATTAAATCAATATATTGAAGAAAATGAAACTGAACGAGATTAACAATATAATATCTAGTACAAATTCTATAACAAGAATGGGTAAAATCATCGAAATCATTGGCTTAACCATTGTTGCCGATGGTCCAAGTTCTTCTATTGGAGATTTATGCCATATTATTGAAGATGACAGCGATAATATAATCTATGCTGAAGTTGTAGGTTTTAAAAAAGATTGCATTTTATTAATGCCCTTAGGCTCTATTGAAGGCTTAAAAGCGGGTGCTAAAGTTATTAATACCGGAACTCATATGAAAGTAAAAGTATCTGATTCTCTTTTAGGCAGAGTGCTTGATGGCCTAGGCAATCCTATTGACAACAAAGGCCCTATTATCGCCGATGATTATTATCCGACAAGCGCTGAAATAATCAACCCAATGGAGCGAAAACCGATTGATGAAGTATTATCCTTAGGATTAAGAGCTATAGACGGACTAAATACAATCGGAAAAGGGCAAAGGGTTGGGATTTTTGCCGGTTCAGGTGTTGGAAAATCAACAACTCTTGCAATGATAGCAAAAAATACATCAGCTGATATTAATGTTATAGCTCTAATTGGAGAGCGTGGAAGAGAAGTTAGAGAATTTATCGAGCACACCATGGGTATAGAAGGCATGAAACGCTCTATTGTAGTTTGCGCAACATCAGAACAACCTGCTTTAGTTAAAATTAAAGCCAGTTTTGTGGCTTGCGCTATAGCTGAATATTTTAGAGATAAAGGAAAAGATGTTCTTTTTATGCTAGATAGTGTAACTCGTATTGCCCTAGCTCAAAGAGAAGTAGGTTTAGCAACGGGAGAACCGCCAGCCACAAGAGGCTATACTCCATCAGTTTTTGCACTATTACCAAAATTTTTAGAGCGTGCCGGAGCTAATAAAAACGGCACTATTACAGGCTTATACACAGTTTTAGTTGAAGGCGATGATATGAATGAGCCAATTGCAGACGCCGCAAGAAGCATTTTAGATGGACACATTGTTCTATCAAGAGCTTTAGCTCACAAGAACCATTATCCTGCTATTGACGTTCTAGCCAGTATTTCTCGTGTTATGAATTCTATTGTTGATGATGAACAAAAACGCGCTGCAGGGAAAATCAGAAATTTAATGGCAAGTTATGCCAAAAATGAAGACTTGATTAATATTGGTGCTTACGCTAAAGGGTCTGACCCTATGACAGATAAGGCAATTTTACTCCACGATAAAATTGAGGCATATTTAATCCAAGGTCTAGACGACAAAACTGACTTTGAAATAACTAAAAATGAACTTGTAAATCTTGCAAAGATGTAGAATTTCTATATTTTTCAACTATTTCATCAATTCTTTTTTTATAATTAAAATTTTCATCATAAAATACATCAGCAAAATCGAGTTTTTCAAGGGAAATATAGCACATTTTTATGTTTTTTGTATTGAAAATTTTCGATAGTGCATAAATATAAACAATACTCTGTAAGTCGTCTTTTGGGTTTTTAGGAAGATTTAGAGTTTTCCAATCGTAGATAATATATTCATTGTTTTCTTTATAAATGGCGTCAAACCTGCCTGTTAGATAATAATTTTCATTGTTTAATTCTTCTTTAATCAAAAAAGGATATTCTGTTTCAATGAAGAAATTTTTATTGTCCTTTAGTTTGTCCATAAAATTAAGATAGATTTTTCTTTCAGATT
>CALURR010000065.1 GCA_944323195.1 Candidatus Gastranaerophilales bacterium | reverse complement strand
AACTGTAAAATTTTATCCAAATCACGATTTTTATCATAAAAACCCCAACTTGAAAGAATTTCTTTTTGCAATTTTGCAATTTCTTTATCTGAATTATGACTAAATTCACTCTTTGGACTACTTTGATATTTTAAAATTGCTATTCTTTTTGCAATTTGAGAAATTTGAAATGCAACAATAAAATCTTCATTTTGCCAATTTGCCTTCATAATTTCTGAACGCAACTTCTTATATTCAACATCATTCATAGCGCCAACGGTTTTTAATCTGTAATCTTCATCTTGCCAAAAAACTTTAGAATTTATTGATTGTTGCGCCCTTTTTTCATCATCTTGCCAAACTTTTTTATTAGATTGTGATATACGTTCTATTTTAATCAATCTTTCATATCTTTTATCCATGGATATATTAAAATAACCAAGCACTTTTTTAACTGTTGCAGCATATAAATTAAAATATTCTCTTTCATTGTTTTCTATAGGTTCTAATTGTGCAACGTATCTTTTTAAAAATTCAACTGCTGCATTTTCAAATGTAAGATTTTCAAATTTGCCTCTGGCTATCTGTTTCAATGTGGTATTATTTAATTCTTTTAAATCCAATTGCCACATATCAACAACATTAGCAAATTCAGGATATATTTTTTTTGCTTCGTCTAAATTCCTACAATCAACCAAAGAAGCATAATACTCTTTGTGTAAATCTATAATATTTTTTTTATCAATATTTGCCAAAATATATTCTCTTAATCCCTCAGACAAAAAAGCTTCTTTAGGCAATTCTTTTACTTGCTGAGAAATAGATTTACCACTAAAAGATATAGTATCAGAAGATAAATCATATCTGTATTTTAAAAAACTTGAATTGGTCTTATTTATTCCATTTTGTGGTTTTAAAAAATTTATTTGTTTAAATTGTATTTTCATAAAATTTCCCTAAAAATAATCAATAAAAAATCTCTAAAAAATAATCTTTGCTAATTTACACCAATTTTCTTAACAAACTTTACAAATAGCGCCTACTTTAGCCAATTTGAGTTGATTTTTAAAATTATATTTTGCTATAATTTCATTATTGTAGATGGATTTTATATGGTTGAGATTAAAAATAAAATTATTGACTTCATTAAAAAAACAGGTATCTTGGATAAAATCAAATACCACAGCTTTATTTTTTATTTTCTTTCAAAAATAAATGAAAAACCATGCAAATTCAAAATAAATATCAACACAAAATGCCTTGTTTTATCTCAATACCCTGGGGCTGAAACCAAAGGTCTGGGTGGACTTATTGCGCAATATCCAAAAAATTTTGAAATTTTGTGTTTTACAAATGGTTCAAACATGCTAAAAGAATTTGACGCAATAAAATCTGCAAGCATAAAAAAACAACAATTCAGCGACGTTATGAAATCCCTAAGAGTAAAAGGGTTTAAAATTTTTGACATAGACAATGAAACCCTAAAAAACCATTATTCAACTTTTAGAAAAATTGATATTTCAGAAGCAGATTATATTTTTATTCCCAATGCATTTGACAACAAAAATGACACATTGGCTCTTTTAAATCATTTTAAAAATCTCTTGCAAGAAAAAGAATATAATCCTAATCTTAAAATAATAATGTACGAATCAGATTTTGCTCTTTGCGCACCTAATTACTTAATTGACATTAGTTCAATTATAGAAACCAAAAAAAGAATGCTTGAAATTTATTATCCAAAAGAAGAATACCAAAATTATACTAATAAAATTCTTGGTTTAAATGCTTTTAGGGCTCATTTTTCTAATTATGATTTTTGTGAAAGTTTTATGGGTTTTACTTATGAAGAATTTAATAAAATTTCCCTTTTAAACCCTACATCCAATCATTAACTTGTGCTTTATAACCTGATTTAATACAAGTTGAACAAGCTTCACACTCAAGATAATTTATTTTTGCACAATCATCTAAGCTTGAACCCAATCTTGCTCTATAATCTTGCGCTAATATAGGACAAGCATACACTCCATTTTGACTTACAACTCTTGAAGAATAACAATCAAGCTGTTTTACATCTATATTTTCTATATTTTCTATTTGATTTAACTCACATTCCTTATTATAAAAAGGAATGACTTTTAAATTAATAGACTCCAATTCAATTCCTTTTTTCATAAAATATCTTTGAAATTCATCAAAAATTTCTTCTCTTGATTTATTTTTATAATTAACAACGCTGATTATAGGATTAAACTCATATTTTACTAAACTCATTATAGCGCTTAGTGCTTTTCTAAAACTGCCTCTACCTCTTAATTCGTCGTTTTCTAATTCATTAGTTGAATCAAGACTAATTCTATAAATTGTTTCAAATTGACTTTCATCATCAATTTTTCTTAAAAATCTTGCTTTTTTATCGTTTATCATAACCCCGTTAGATAAAACCGTTGTATTAGAAACTTTTAAACACAATCTTAAAATTTGGTTAAAATCAGGATGCATTAAAGGTTCTCCACCTGTTAAATAAATTGAATTTAGATTTTTGTTTTTAACACAAACTAATGCTTGCTTAATTTTATCCAATTGAATAAAATCTTGTTCTGTTTTATATGGATTTTTTTCTATATAACAATATTTACATTTTAAATTACATGTTTTTGTTGATAATTGAAAAAATAAATTCTTTAATTCAACTAATTCTACTTTAGGTGGTGTCATAAAAATTGTTTGTTGATTTTGCATTTCATCTTTCTCCTTAATTTTCAACAATTTTATTAATTTTTAATGTAAATTAAAATTAGCCAACTAGGTATAATTAAAATTTTTGTGGAATTAAATTCATGCTGACTTACTTTCAAATTTTATAAAAATTTGCTATACTAAATATCAAGAGAAAGGCGGGTTTATGAGCGAACAAACACCAAACAACTCAGGAAGACGTTGGTATGATAAAGACCCAATCTTAAAAGAAGCACTTGAGCTTTTAAGATTATCAACAGATGAGCAAAAAGAACAAGCAAAAGACTTCATGCTTAAATTACAAGAAGATGTTGCTGCAGATGTTATAGAAAGAATTTACCAAATTGTTACTCAATATCAAGGAAAAGGTAACAGATGGTATGATAATGACCCTGTCATGATAAAAGCTGTTGAAATGCTTCGCCAAGCCGACCCTAAAACTCAAAGAGTTGCCGCTCTTAAATTATTGTTGGCACTGGAAAAAAACAGTTTTGATTAATATGATAAAAGATGTTCAAAATCAAAAAGATTTAAGAAATATCCCAATTCAAAAAGTTGGTGTTAAGGATGTTGAAATTCCTTTAAAAATAGAAAGAAAACCTCAAGACAAAGAAAACAAACTTGAAGAAGTAGTCTATGCAAAAGCAAAAATGTCTGTAAGTCTTCCTTCTCATTATAAAGGTACTCATATGTCAAGATTTCTTGAAATCTTGAATAAATATAGAACAAAATGTCTTCTAACAACAGACATTGAACATATTTTGTTTGATATGAAAGCTAAACTTGATGCTAAAAGTGCATATTTAAAGTTTGATTTCAAATATTTTATGACTAAATATGCGCCTAAAAGCAATCTTGAATCTTTAATGTGTTATGATTGCTCTTTCGAAGGGGAATTAGACAATAATTGTAATTATAATTTCTATCTTATTGTTAAAGTTCCAATTACAACTCTTTGTCCTTGTTCAAAAGAAATTTCAACTTATGGGGCACACAATCAAAGAGCATTATTAAAAATAAAAGTAGGATACGACACAAATAGACACATTTGGCTTGAAGATTTAATTGAAAGTGCTGAAAGTTGTGCTTCATGCCAGATATATTCACTTTTAAAAAGAGAAGATGAAAAATTTGTAACAGAACAAGCTTACGAAAATCCTAAATTTGTTGAAGACGTAATAAGAGAAATAGTAATAAAATTAAATAATAATGAAAAAATAAACTTCTACGAAGTTGAAATGGAAGCTTTTGAATCTATCCACAATCATAATGCATGGGCATATCAAAAGTGTTATAAATAAATCATGACTGAAATTAAAAATATAGTTTTCACCGATTGCAAAAAAAATCCTCTGGCAAAGCTTTTTTGTTTTGTTAATTATTTATTGCCGCTAAGATTAAAATACTCAAATGAAAGTTTTGTTGCTTTTGAGGATAATATTCAACAAGGACTCATTACTCTTGATAAAGACACAAAAAGCTATACACGCTTTAAAATCACAAAACTAATCTTAGAAGAAAATTCAACCTCAATAGCTCATCAATTAATAAATTACGTTATATCCAGATATAGAGCCATGGGAGCGCATGCTTTTTATGTTGTAGTTGATGAAAAAAGAGATATTTTATTAAACATTTTTAAAAATGAATTGAATTTCAGAACTTGCGGATACGAATATCTTTATAAAATAAATTCAATAAATACCAGCTGCACATTATTTTTAAAACCTTTTAAAAAAGAATTAATTAAAAACATTTGTAATTTTTATAATGAAAGCATAAATTCCTTTAACAGATTTTTATTTTCAAGAGAAACTTATCAATTTTTAAATAAATATGAAAAATTTGTTTTTTATAATGACGATGAAAATAAAATTTTAGGTTATTTTGAAGTTGCAACAAAAAATAATCTCGATTATTACATCAATTTTTCAATAGATTTTGCTTATAACATCTATCTTACTGACGCAATTAAGTTTATCCATACAAAATTAAAACAAAAAAATAAAAACTTTAATTTATACATTAAAATTAAAGATTATTTTATGAATTCAAAAGAATTAATTGCAATTTTAAATGAAAATAATATGGAATTTATTTCAAAAAGCCAAATTTTAGCAAAGGATTATTTTAGAGAAATCAAAGAAGATAATCTTTTTAAAAATGCAAAAATTATCTTTAATGACCCTACAACGGCATAATTAAAAATGCTTCTCTTAAATATTCCTCACAACCTTTTGCAATCGCTTTTGCAATAATTTTTTGAAATTTTTTATCAGCTAATTTAAGCGCTTCTTCTTTTCTAATTATATATCCGCATTCAATCAAAACGCTTGGTTGCGCTGTTGGTCTTGTAAGCACAAAAGAAGCATGATTAACTTTGTCATCTTTAAAATTAGTTGCAATTAAAAGATTATCTTGGATTTTATTTGCTAAAGGGTAAGAAAAATCATTGTAATAATAAACTCCTACGCCATGTTTTTTATCAACATATTTTGGATTAGGCAGCGAATTTTGATGAATACTTAACAATAAATCTGCTTGTTTTTCTTTTGCAAACTCTACTCTTTTATATAAATCAACCTGTTTATCTTTTGTCCTTGTTAAATAAACCTTGGCACCCTTTCTTTTTAGTTCTTTTTTTAATTTTTTAGAAATTTGAAGGTTTAATTTTTTTTCTTCTAAATTAAACGCACAAGCTCCTTTTTCACACCCGCCATGTCCTGGGTCAACCACAACAATTCGATGTTTTAGAGGTTTTTTGGCGTTAATCAAAGGAGCTTTTTTGATTTCTATTAAATATCCTTTTTCATCTTTCGAAATGTCATAACCAAAAATAGGTTTATCATTTTCATATTGAATTTTAAAATCATTTTCAATAGCTTTAGGTAAAGTAAATTTTTTATTTATTTTATCAACTTTTATTTCAGTAGGGTCATATCGGTTATCAAAAAGCGTAAAATCTAAATTGTTATTTTTTTCCTTAAATTCATAAGCACTTATTGAATTTGTTTCAATATTAAACTGATATTTTTTCTTATTTTCTTTAAAAGAAATTTTTTCTATATTTTCAAATCTTTTTTCAGGAATTATCGCCTGAACCTCAACTAATTTTTTATTTATCCAAGCGTAATTATTATTATTTAAATCAATTCTATAATATTTATCATTTTGTTTATCAGCAAATAAAACACTATCTTTAAAAAGATGAGATATTCTTTTAGCGTTTTCATCGGGTTTTTCTCTTAAAGGAGTATTATCTGCTAAAGCCTCTAAGACTGCATATTTTGCAATTCCAACATCTTGTAAATCAGAATTTGCAAAAACAGGACTAAACAATAATATTAGTAATAAAAATATTTTTTTCATATAAAAATTATAATACAGCTAATATTTAGTTCAATTAATAATCCAAGCATTATCCTATGTTTAAACTAATTCAATAAAATACATCTTTAAAATTGAAAACCTTTATAATAAAATAAGCAAATGGACAAAAATTTTAACCTTAGCTTTAAAAAGAACAGCATAGAAAAACTGCTTTTAAATCTTGATCAAAACCCTTATAGCCAAAAAAATAAGGATTTTAGATATACCCTATCTTTAATTTATGAGTTAATAGAAGAAGAATTTGCTGACACATTTGATACCAAAAACCCTATTTTAAGACAAACTGAAATTTATTTTGATAACGAATTAAATAACGCAAGTATTTTTATTACTCCGCCATATAATTTTGATTATTATCTAAAACAAAAAGGCTCCTTATATCGCCTAAGACCTCAATATCGAGGATCTGATTACGGCTATAAAATTAGCCTTGATATGTTTTTTGAATATTTCACAGGGGTTGATGAAAATCTGGATTTATCTGATTGCTCTGATAATTATAAATTTTATTTTAATCTTGTTCAATTTGTTAAAAAAACTGTTGAAAAATTACACTTCATTCCTGCGGTTAATTTCAAAAAAGATACTTTTAGTATTGTCTATGAACCATATTTTCAAAATAAAGATTTCTTAAAAGCTTATTCAACAATAATTGATAATGATGTTCTGGATTCAGATACAACAAAAAAATTAATTAAAAGATATTTAAATTATCTTATTTTTACTTTTTTAAATGTTAAACATTATCGTTTCAAAGACTTAAAAGCAGCTCCATATTTAGTTAAAAATACTCTTCAAAAAAGAATTTTAAAAGGAAACGACCTTGCGCTTGATATTCAAACTTGGTTTGATGAAATGAGTCTTGGAAGTTACGATATTATTCCTGTATTCAACATTGAAAAATTATCAGATGAAAAATTCTTATTAAGAATTTTGGCAAAAGATAAAACAAAAAATGAAATAATTAATCTTGATGATTTATCTGATGAAGATAAAATTGTTATTGAAAAACAAATAAATTGGGCAACAAAATACATTGAAGATCTTGAAGATGTTACAATGGAGCTTGATTTATCAGGTGTTTATAAATTAATTACACAAATTACATATTATCTATCTCAAGCGGGAATGGAAGTTAATCTTCCTGAAGGATTAAATAATGTCATCATCCCAAGAGCTTCAATTAACGCTAAAATCAAAGCAAAAAGAATTGAAGATTTAAAAGAACTTTTAATGAACCCTACAGGCTCAACAATTTCACTTGATGAAATAATGAATTTCAAAGTTGAAATCGCACTTGGAGATGGCGAAAAAATTTCAGCTGAAGAATTTAAAGAGCTGGCTAAAAATTCTCAAGGCTTAATTAAATACAAAGATAAATATATCCTAATCGATAAAGAAGAAACAGATAAACTCCTTGCACGCTTAGAAAAACAGCCTAATTTAACTGTTAATAAAATGCAGTTATTGCACAACGCTCTATCAGGCAAAATTGACGATTATGATTTTGACTATGATGAAACTTTTGCAAAAGTTATTTCTGATTTTACCAAAGTTGAAGACATTGAACTACCAAAAGAATTAAACGGAACCCTAAGAGCATATCAAGAAATTGGTTATCGCTGGTTGTATACAAACATTCAAAAAGGCTTTGGTTGTTGTATAGCAGATGATATGGGTCTTGGTAAAACAATTCAGGTTATTAGTTTAATTTTAAAATTAAAAGAAGAAAAGAAACTCAAAAAACCTGTTTTGGTAGTATGTCCAACAACATTAATGGGAAATTGGAAAAGCGAATTAAACAATTTTGCTCCAAGCTTAAATGTTTTAACTTATCATGGCTTTAATCGTGAATTTTCAACAAATTGCGATGTAATTTTAACAACTTACGCAATTTTAAGAATTGACCTTGAAAAATTCCAAAAATCAAACTGGGATTTGTTGATTATTGATGAAGCTCAAAACATTAAAAACCCATCAACAAGCCAAACCCAAGCAATTAAAGCTATAAAAGCACAAATGAAAGTTGCTATGACAGGTACTCCTGTTGAAAACAGACTATCAGAATTATGGTCAATTTTTGACTTTATCAATAAAGGCTATCTTGGCTCGCTTGTTGATTTTAGCAAAAATTATTCAATCCCAATTGAAAGATTTAAAGAGCTTACACGTGCGCAAAAACTTAAAAAAGCAATTAGTCCTTTTATGTTGCGTCGTTTAAAAACAGACAAAACAATTATTTCAGACTTACCTGAAAAAGTTGTACTTGATGATTTTTGTTACCTTACAAAACCTCAAGTTGCTCTATATGAGCGCATTTTAAAAGAATCTATGGATAATATTGCAAAATCTGAATCTAAAATGAACAGACGTGGCGCAATATTCAAACTGATTACAAATCTAAAACAAGTTTGTAATCATCCATATCACTACTTAAAACATGGCGATATGTCAGCTAATGCATCAGGCAAAACTCAAAAATTAATGGATATTTTACACAATATCATTGAAAATGATGAAAAAGTTCTTGTTTTTACTCAATATAAAGAAATGGGAACAATTTTGGAAAATATCATTGCTGAAGAATTTAACCAAACGCCATTATTTTTCCATGGCAGTTTAAATGTTAAACAAAGAGAAGAAATTATTCAAAAATTCCAAAATGATATTCAAGATAAAATTATGATTTTATCCCTAAAAGCCGGTGGTTTAGGATTAAACTTGACCAGTGCATCAAACGTTATTCATTATGACCTTTGGTGGAATCCTGCTGTTGAAGACCAAGCAACAGATAGAACCTATCGTATAGGTCAAGATAAAAATGTTATGATACATAGGTTCATTACTCTATCAACCTTTGAAGAAAAAATTGATAAAATCATCAAAGACAAAAGAGAGCTTGCAAACGCTGCTGTATTCGAAGGCGAAAAGACTATTACAGAACTTTCTGATGATGAAATTTATGAAATATTCTCATTGGCTTAATTTTTTTCAACCATGATATTTAACATTTCAAAAATCACATTAAGTTCTTTAATGCTTGCTTTTGGCAGTTTTGAATTAATCAATTCAATTAATTGATTTTTCTTTTTGTCAGTTTCAACAACAAAAAAGTTAAACATTTCAACATCTAACGTATCGCTCAATTTTGCAATTGTAGCAATTGATGGTGTTGAATTGCCTGTTTCAAGCCTACTTATATACTTTGGGTCCACATTAATCTTCTCAGCAAGTTTCGCTTGCGTTAACCCACGCTTTTTTCTTATTTCCTTTATCTTATTCCCGATTTGTAAAATTATTTCATCCATTAATACCACTTTAAAAGAATTTTAATTATAATAAACTACCTATATGGTAGAAAATATTTGACATAATCTAATAAATAGATAGAATATATTATTATAAGTTAACTATTTTATAAAAAACTATTACTTATAGTGATAGTTTTAGGGAATTAACAATGGGGAATATGAACACAAAAAAAGGTTTTTCTTTAATTGAGCTGTTAATCAGCTTAGTTGTAATTAGTTGTATAACTGCTGCTTTTACACCATTGATTACAAAGAAATTTTCATCTGGTGTATTTGGATCTGGTGGTGGTTCTGTTAGTGATATTACAAATGAATGTGATAAATTTAGTTCTAATTGTACATTATGTACCAGTGATTTTTGTATAGTGTGTAGTGGATTATCTTGTGGAGTTGATGAATATAAAGATACAAAAACTTGTACTTGTAAAAAGTGTGTGGATAAATATGGAGCTGATTGTAATAAATGTAATGATAATAAATGTTTAACCTGTCCTAATGGAGAGTATTTAGATAGTAGTGATGAAAGTTGTAAAAAGTGTTCTGATAAGTTTTCTAATTGTACAAGTTGTGATGAGAATAAGTGTTTAAGTTGTAAAGATGGATATGTTTTAGATAGCTCTAACCCTACAACTCCTTGTACTAATTTTGAATGCGGCGGAGATGATTTTATTCAAATTGGGGATTTATGTATTACAAAGAAGAACATGGGTGATGGGGATAAATTGACTATACCTAGCGGGGTTAATGTGGTTCAGGTGAACCAAACATGTAGTCCAGACGGTTCAACAAAATGCTGTTGGAAAGGCAATACATCTGGTACAGCATGTGACAATGAAAATGGGGGGGCTTATTCAGGTTGCAACAGAACAGTTTGTGATTCGTATGCTGCAGACTATATCTGCAAGAATTTTAATGCTGGTGGTTATACTTGGCGCTTAGCGACAAAATCTGAAATGTCTAATTGGGGAAATAACTCTAAAGGTAAAGGCGTTAACGGTCTACAACTTTGCGACTACGATTCAGGTTACTCTTCAGCTCAGTGTAACCTTACGGATAGTTGCCCAGGGTCGAGCAATGATTGGTGCCGCCCGGACGACGTGTGGAGTGGTACTGTTTTTAGTTCTTCCTATGCTTACTTTTACTACTTGAGTAGTGGTGGTTGGAATCAGCATTACTACTATCGCACGTACGCCCAGTCAGTTCGCTGTGTTTCATCCATGCCTCAAAGTTGTGCTGATAAAATTAGTGACGGATGTTTGACTTGTAGTGGGTCAACTTGTCTATCATG
>CALURR010000064.1 GCA_944323195.1 Candidatus Gastranaerophilales bacterium | reverse complement strand
GCTTTTAATTTTAAATAACCCTTGAAAAATTCCAATGGGTTTTCTTCGCTATTATCTAAAAGATGAGTGTATAATGTTCTTAATTCAAAATTTGTTACGTTTGAAGGCATATTAATATATGGGTTATCCATTAAATTTTTTGTATCAGAAAATTTAGGAGCAAGAAAAATTTTCATAAAACGACTCGGAAAATCTAAATTTGTTTCATTAAATATTTGCCCGTTTGGTTTAAAAAGTTCAAAAGGAATACCATCAGAACCTGCAACAAAGCCATTATTAGTTATAAGATTATATGACCCAAAATCAATTAATTTTGCTTTATTATTATCAATAAAAATGTTTCCTGCTTGAAGATCGCAATTTATTATTCCATTAGTATCTAAATTATATAATTTAGATAATAAATCTTTTAATGTTTCAAAGCTTACTTTCTTTTTATTTGGATGATAGCCCTGAACCATTTGTTCAATTAAGTAATACGAATCTTTATTTTTAATAATTCCATAAGGATTGGTGGCAATATCAGGAGAAATTTCTTTTATTTTTTGAAGCGCAAAATATTCCTTTAAATTTTGACCTTTTGCTTGAAGTTCAAGTTGCTGATTAGCAAAAGTTTTTTCCTTTGGTGCTTTTATAATTTTTCCTTTGTATTCAAAAACGCTAGAAGTCCAACCGGAATCTAGCGGCTTTGATGTTTTTGTAAAATCAATAATTTCCTGCACTTGTGAAGTTGGTATATCACCAAAAACAACTTCAGGCTTTGAAACAAATTCATCAACATTACCTTTAAAAGAAATAGAATTAGATTTTTTAGAGGTTTTTATTTGATTAATATTGTGTACTTTGGATAAATTTGAAACACTTAACAACATATTACCTCACACAATTATATTATTATTAAAACATGTAAATATTTAAATACTTAAAAGGATATAAAATGTTTAATTTGATATATCGACAATAACTATGTATTTACTCTATCAAAAACAAACATAATAAATACCAATAAAAACGAAATAAATGTGTAAATAATTATACTAATTAAATTTAATATAATTATTATCCAATCTTTTTTAGTTTTGTTTTTTAAAAATATTTTTATAAAAAATATAAAGATTAAAAATAAATCTAAAATTGGTATTAATATTGCAACTGCAAAACCAAGAAAAATGACGATAAAAAGAAGTTTTTCAAAAATACCAACATTAATTAGCACAATTAAAAAACTTAAAATAGGAGTTAATAACAATAATAAAAGCACAATTTAAAATCTGCTCTTCAATTTCTTGTAATTTTCTTTCTAATTCTTCTTCTGAAAAGTCAAAAGTTTTTACATTAATAAAAAGGTACAGAAGAATCACTGCTGATGTTAAATTACGCTTAACTACTTATTTTAGTCTTTCTCAAGTTTATTTTTTGAGATATCAAGAAGACTATGAAATCAAAATTACAAAACGTGAAATAGCTGATGAAATAAATAAAATTAAACCAATTAAAGCCTTAGGATAAATTTAAAGCCCACTAGAATTAATTTTAATCGTGTTTTATTTGTTCTTGTATAATTAAGGGGGCTATTTACAATACATGCCAACCTTATAATGCAAGCTAGGCGCTGCTTTTTTGTACATAACAAACTTATCATATATTTCATTAAGTAATTTAACTTTTTCAGAAATTACGCCATTAGAGTATTCCTTGTAAGTTTAATATCTGCCCAATGCCTGAAATAGCCTATCAAATCTACTCATTGAGCCTAATACAAGAAAATCATCCATGAGCGAACTTGAACATTGACAAGCCTACCGTTGCAAAACAAGTTTGCAAGCCCCTCGTTGACAAATTTTTATGTAACAAGACAACACATCAGTAACAAACTTTTTTAGTAAAATTTATTACGCTTGAGAAGAATTTGATTTATTTTTTTGTTTCAAAATTAATGCAGCTGTGCGACCTGCAACTGCTGCGCCTATAGCAACTGTGGCAGCAGTAATTGCTGCGTATTTTTTTATTGCACCACTGCCAAGCTTTTGAAGAAATATTGAATTTCTATATTTAGCCATCGCAAATGGCTTATTAACAAGTTCTTTAGTAACAGCTTCATATGTAATGTGATTTCTGAACTCATCGATATACCCTTTCATTGCTTCATCTTTAGCAATATATTCTTTTAATAATTCTTTAACTTCTTTTGGGTTAGAATTGCAAGTCAAATTATTATTTTTGATAAATTCTTCCATTGCTTTTTTTGCATTGGAGCTGAGCCCATCCATAAAAAACGTAAATCCCTCACAACCTGTTATTTTTTCTCCTTGCAGATGTTTAACAACAAGTTCACCTAAAGTGTCTACTAATTTCCTATCTACGCTAGATTCACCATAACTTGCATACAGCTGTTTGCGTATGGTTTTTTTCCAAAGGTTATAACTTGAAAAAAGACCTGTGCCAACACCTGCTGCACCACCTGCCAAAGATGCCAAAGCAACTTTTACTTTGTCTGATTTAGTAAAAGTATCATTTTTTAAAGTTTTAATACTATTTGTATTGGTTGAAGTTTGTGCATTATTTGTTTCACAAGAAACTGTTTTATTAACTTGGCTATTTAATATTGGCGAAACAGCAGTCATTATTAGTCCCTTATAGTCACTAACCTATACATTTAGTATAACACTTACGAATAAACATTATTGCGCTAAATTATAAATTTACCCCAACATTTTTACAATCTTTAATATTTTTTCTTAATTACATTTTATTCGTTGTCCTATGATTTCAGATAAGTATATATCGACATTCTCTGCAATCTATAAATCATCCTTAAAAAACTTGCAATGTTCACTAGGCTCTCAGAGGATTTCATTTGCTCTCTTAAATTTTTTGTCTTTTTAAAATCCTGACAAAACAACAAATCAAAACTATCTTCAGGCGCTCTATTTATAAAATAGAATCCTGTGACCAAATAAGCTCTTTTGCCATATGTAAACCTCCACATAAACAATTTATATAACTCAAAACACACACTCAATTATCTAAGCGGGTAATTTACTAAACAGAATAATGACTTTAAATCGCTTTTCTATTTAAGCGAAAGTTTATTGTACGTACTTTTACACGTATTTCTGAACAAGCTCATCAAGTCTTTTTGGCAAATACACTTTTGCTTTCTTTTTCAACGCAAGCACATAGCTTGAAGAAATATCAAACCCAACCCCATCTAAAATATATTTTCAACTTGAATTTTAGCCTAATCAGGAGCTTCTGAAGTTATATTCAATTTTATTTTTAAATTTATCTAAATTTTGAAAACCCTTTATTTACAAGAAAAAAATTAAAAAATTGTCCTGTTTATATTAAGAAATGTTAAGTAAATAACATTTTATTTAATGCCGAATATTCTTATTTGAAGAGAGTTCTGAAATTTTTATAATTATGAAAATCTAGGTAACAATCAATATATTTTATTAATTCTTGTATAGTTGGTATGTAATTATTAGTGAGTTTATCTTGAAGTTTTTCTTGTATTTCAGGTTCTAGAGATGAGTATAATATCTCGTATGATTTACCTCCAAAAACCTTGACCTCTCAAGCTACATATTTACCTTTTTGAATTGCTAATCTTAATGAACGGTTAGAGTTTAATCCTTTTTTAGACGAAAGTGTAAAAATAGTAAAAAGAGTATACTTTACAAATGACCAGACAGGTAACTATAAAGAATGTATTGAAAAATATAGCAATGGAGTAACAACAGCTAAAGAAATATTTTTCGATGGCTTAGGTGAATTTTGCGATTATGCAAAAGGCAAAGAAGAACTTCCAAACGAAGTGACAAAAACTGTAAGAAGCATATCACTTTATGATGGCAAGCTATCTTGTTACAAGGAAGGAATTGAAACCAAACCAGAGGTACCATAGGAAATTGCAAAAATGGCAAAATGTTTAATACTTTGTGATTGCAAACATTTGTCCTACGATGAAAATTGCAAAGCAATTGCAGATTCAACTTTAAAAGCAACAAAAAGCTTATTAGTAAAAGATGGCAAACCTGTTTTATACCAAGAAGGGACAGAACTAATTAATGGCAAGGTGCAAAATGTGACAAAAGAATATCAAACTACGGAGCACCGTTGGAAAAAAGTTGTCGAATAAAGATTGCAACTAAAACAAATTAACCCCTAAAACTTGACAAATAAAAAGGACAGCTTTAGGGTTTTAATATATTTTGTGCAAGCTTTTTTATTTACAGGTTTTATACACACGTAACAAATAAAAGGGAAAGAGAGAATATGCAAGTTAGAGCAATTAATTCGTATACGGTCTTTAAGGGCGTAAGAAATAATAAAGCAGAGAATACACAACAATCAAGAACATCCAAAAATACTAAAGCGGAAAATACAATAAAAACAGGTGCAATGGATGCTCTAAGTGCCCTTGGCGCAAGTGCGGCTGTTGGAGTTAAAAAAGCTCAAGCAGTGCAAGAGGTACAAGAACAAATTGATCCTGCAATGGGGCAAATACAAGAGCTTTTTGATTTCTACAAAAGAGCAGATAAAAAAATGAATACTATAACACAATATACACAAGAGCAATTAGAGCAAACAACAGAAAGTGCTCAAAATCTTTTTGATGAAGTAATCGATGTATATGAAAAAATTAAAAAGGATAACAGTGATCCATTAGTTAAATTAACATATAAAAACAAATTTTGGGATC
>CALURR010000063.1 GCA_944323195.1 Candidatus Gastranaerophilales bacterium | reverse complement strand
TTACGGATTAACCAATGCTCAAAGTTTTGGTATAGATAAAATTGATTTAAATGGTTTAGAAGATAGAGTAAATAATTCAACAGGTAAAACTGATATTAACGGTTCAGAATTATTTAATGATAGCTTTAGCTTTACTGTAAACGGTGAAGAATTTACAGCACAAAGAAAAGATGATACTTCTAATTTCATGAATGCAATATATTCTGATGCTTATGGTAAAAACTTTGAAATCAAATTGACAGATGAAGAAGCAAGCGAAACAATTAATAAAAACTATGCAGAATACGATAGTTTAGCTGCAAGCTACAATAATGTAATGGCAGATGTAAATGTTATTAATAATATTGAAGAATTGTCTCAAGAATCAAGACAAATGTTCAGCAATACACTTGATAGAATTGAAAACAATGAAAGACAAACACTAAGACAAGCAGAAAACAAAGCAGCTTCATTAAGTAATGCAAACGGTTGGCAAGCAATGAAACAAGAAGTTGAAAATCTTGCTCAACAACAAGGTATTAGCATAAATCTTGAACAAGCAAAAGGTATCTATATAATTAATGGTGATTCTGTTTCAGCTCAAGATATTATCAATCAACTAAAAGAAAATGAAGAAGCTAAACAAAAAGCTGAAAACGGCAGAGCAGCTTCAAAAGAAGCATGGAATGCCTTAATTAAATGTACTCAAAATGGCTTAACTTGTTCAGCAGATGAAATAACAGAATTGCTTGAATCAGGAAAAGCAAAAAACGCTGAAGAAGTTGTAGAAATATTGAAATCTCAACAAAATCCAAACGCCGATGTTGATTCAAACGCTGAACTTTTAGATAGCGAAAGAAGTCAAGAAATATATGATGCTTTCAATAAAGTATTTAATGAAGCAGGACTATCAGACAAAGTAATGAATGCTCTAGCTGACCTATGTTTTGCCCAACAAGCTGATGGAAGCTACATGGAAGGTAAAACCGGCGAAGAATTAGCTAAAGAAATTCTAAAAAATTATCAATAACACTAAAACTAAAAGAATATTTAAAAGCCTATAGGAAACTATAGGCTTTTTAGTGTTTTATTTGCTTTTAAAACTTTTTTCTTGTCGTCCTGCGCGCTAAAGCCTGTTGTTGTTAGGTAATTTCCAACAATTGCGCTATCTACGCAATTTTCAATCAAAAGCTCAATGTTTTTTTCTGAAAGCCTTGCTTTTTTTCCGCCCGCAAGTCTGATTGAAGAGTTGGGATTTGCAATTTTAAATATTGCAATTGTTCTTATAATGTTCTCTTCATCGATTTTATCAAAATAATTTTCAAAAGGTGTCCCTTTTATTGGTGTTAAAATGTTTACAGGAATGCTATCAGGGTTAATTTTGGCTAATTCCAACGCCATTTCTATTCTTTGTTCAATGGTTTCACCCATACCTATAATAACACCGCAACACAATTCTATTCCTTCTTCTTTTACATATTTGCAAGTGTTTAATCTGTCTTGAAAGGTATGAGTTGTGCAAATTTCGCTATGATAGCTTTTTGCTGTGTTTATATTGTGATGAAAGCGGTTAAGTCCTGCTTGCTTTAGTTGTTTTGCTTGTTCTTTGTTTAAAATTCCTATGCTTGCACAAGATTTTAAGCCTAATTTATTGATTTCTTTAATCATTTTCAAAAGTTCATCAAAATCTTTTGCTTCATCGGGGGTTTTGCCTGATGTAACAATTGCAAAGTTAATTGCTCCATTTTCTTTTGATTCTTTTGCAGTTTTAATTACTTCATCAATGCTAACTAACGGATGAGTGTAAATGTCGGTGTTATAATGAGTTGATTGAGCACAATATTTGCAATTTTGAGAACATTTTCCAGTTCTTGCTGAAATTAAAGAACAGAATTCAAATTCTTTAAATGTATATTTTTTTGCTTCATTTAAAAGCTCATCTATTGGCAAGTTATATAATTTTAATAATTCTTCTTTTGTTTTCATATGTCATTATCCTTTGTTGTTATATAATTATATTATAAAAAGAAAAGAGTAGGTTATGAAAAGTATTTTTATTACAGGGGTCGATACGGATATTGGAAAAACTTTTGTTTCTGTGGGACTATGTCTTAGTGCGTATCAAAAAGGTATGAAAGTTGGTTATTTTAAACCTTTTCAGTCGGGAGCTTACGAAAAAGATGGTCAATTGATTGCTCCGGATATATATGAACTTGAGAAGTTTTGTAAAATTCCTGCAAAATATTCATATTTATTTAAAGGAGAAGTTTCTCCTCATTTAGCAAGTGTGCTTGATGATGTTGAGGTTGACATCAATAAGGTTAAAAAAGATTTTGAAGATTTTTCAAAAGACAAAGAATTATTGGTAATTGAGGGTGCAGGGGGTCTTTATTGCCCTGCCGTAAGAGGAAAACTTTTTAGCGACATAATAAATGAATTAAATCAAGAAATAATTATTGTTACAACTCCAACATTGGGTCGTTTAAATCATACTTTGATGACTATAGAGTGTGCAAAAAATAAAAAAATCAAAATCAAGGGTTTGGTTATAAATAAAATGCCTCAAAATAAAACACTTAGCGAAGAAAATTTTATAAAAGAATTGAAAATGTATACCGATGTTGAAATTCTGGGCGTTATTCCGGAATTAAAAAATCAAACTACACAAAATGTTACAAATGTCTTTCAAGAAATTCTTCTTAATGTATAATTTATTGTAAATAATTAAAATTATTGCCATTAAAGGAGAGACAATTGAAGATAATCGGCCTTGGCTGTACAAAAGCCCCCATTAAACGAAGTCTTAATTCATCAAAGACAAATGCTACAAATATAGAAACAAAACAAGTTTTAAATGATTCTTTGAATACTTTAGCTATGTATAATAAAGCAAATATTTCATTTGGGACGATTGGAAC
Organism: Candidatus Gastranaerophilales bacterium; assembly: GCA_944323195.1. Taxonomy (GTDB): domain Bacteria; phylum Cyanobacteriota; class Vampirovibrionia; order Gastranaerophilales; family Gastranaerophilaceae; genus RUG14156. The sequence goes on along the minus strand of CALURR010000063.1, from coordinate 12,871 downwards.
TCGTTTTGAGCCGCCATATACGCCCGATTCTATTTCTATATTAGTATGCAGAGTTAGGGATTCTATTCCTATTTTTGTAAATAAAGCTGATGAGTTTAATGAATTTTATAAGTACTACAAAAAGAAAACAAAAACCCATGCTGATTGGAAATATTCTGTTGGGTTTGCTGATAATTTTACTTTTAGCATAATAGAAAATAGAGTTAAATTAAACGGGATTACTACAAAAGCTAGTGTTGTTAGCGGCAAAAATATATTTAGGTTGATAAGACAAAATCCTGAAGGAACTTTTGATCAGGTTTGTGCGGACAAAGGAGGTTTAACAAGAGTAACTCTTGGTAGAAATAATCCTTATGATGATAAATACGATGCTGATGAAGAATTTATATTTAGCGATGGTCATATAGTTGAATATAGAAAAGGCCTGCAATTGGTTGGAGATACGGCTTTTATGGAACAACGTCTTATTCTAACGCCTAATCCGCCTGCTGTGAGTGAATTTTATAAAAATTATGCAGTTCAGGCAAATGGCGAAATATTTTATGACTTATTGTTAAAGTACAATCTGGATAATCAATATGATCGTGTAGACTGTTGGATGAAGCCATATAAAGATGAGGATGCCCAAAAACAACCCCATAAAAAACATAGAAATAAATTTGTAAAAAATCTTGATTTACCGCCTTATAATCCTTATGGCAGTATATAAATAGGCTGATAGGTCAGGGTATTGTTGTAAAAATCATTTAGTTTCTTTAGCCCATTTTTGATTTGAGCTAAACTGAGCGATTTGTTGTTTATGCTATTTACACCTGTATGTTTTAAATGGGCAAGAAGTTCGTTTGGTGAATTAAATTTAAGGGTTGTAATTTCTTCTTCTATGTAGGTATTTTGTCCTAAATTTTTTTTAATTTCCTCTATTGTAGGGTATTTAAGACTTACATTAAAGGATTCTTTAATTTCTTTTAGATTTTCTTTGCCGAAAACTGAAATTGCCAATATGCCGTCTTTGTTTAAAAAACTTTGAAGTTTTTTTATTGTTAAAAATAAATCATTGCACCATTGAAGGCTTGCGTTTGCAATAATTAAATCAAATTTTTTTTGTGTGGTGTAGTGTTCTATATCGGCTTTTTTGAAGATAATTTTTGATGAAAGTTTTTCTATGTATTTTTTTGAGTCAACTATGTCTATTGCAAAATAGTTTTCAAATATGAAATTTTTAATTGCAAGTTCTGTTAAAATTCCTGTATATGAACCTATTTCAAGTATGTTTTTAAATTCTTTTTTGTTTATCAGGCTGATTAATTTTAGTGCCATTTGTTTTTGAACTATTGCGTTTGTGTTGTATGTTGAAAAACTTTCTTCAAATTTCTTTTGAATAAGATTTTTGTCTAACATAATAAGTCCTGCCAAGAATTGTAGATTTCAAAAGGACAGTGTGTTGAATTAATCTCTTTGATTAAAGCTTTGTTTTGCCAAAAGTTTAGTTGATTTTTGGTTGGAATAATTCTGTCGTTTTTTGATATTATTGCCAAGTCAAAATTTAGTTCATCTGTTAATTTAATATTTTGAATTGCAATTAATTCTTCTTTTAATTCATTTAAATTTCTTGTTATTGTGATATTAGGGTTAATTTTGCCATTATCAAACATATTTTTAATAAATTTATCTTTGGAATCTTCATTTAAAAATTTTGTTGTTATTTTATAGATTTTGGATGGAATGCCGAAATTATCGTCAATTATTTTTTGTGTGCCATTTATTGCAATTTTTTTGTCGAAATTTTTTAAAGTCTTTTTAAATAAATTTGCACAATATACACCCATAGACCAGCAAATTAGATATTGTTTTTCGTATTTTGAAAAATCAAATTGTGTAAAATCAAAATCCAAATTTCTGTAGTCGTATACAACTAAGACATCATAATCTGAACAATCCAAGTGTTTGACAGGTGTTTCATTCATTGCCCATCCATTAAAAAACAAAATTAGATTTTTGTTTTGCGGTTTATTGTTTAGCCAAAAATGTTGCATTTTTTATTTCCGTAAATAATTTTTCAATTTCATTATAATCTATGTCTGCTGTTAAAGAAACTCTTAACCTTGATGTTCCAGATGGAACAGTTGGAGGGTTAATTGGAAGAACATAAAAACCTTTGTTTTGAAGATGTTTTGCTAATTGTTTTGTTTTGTGTGCATCTTTTATAATAATTGGTATGATTTGAGATGAGCTTATTGTGGGGTATATTTTGTGAACTTTGTTGAATAATGAATTTAGTTTTTCTTTTTGATTTATTAGGTAATCAAATTTTTCTTCCAATAAAAATCTTGTCCATAAAATATTTACAGGAGGAATTACGGTTGAAAAAATGAAACTTGAAGCTTTGTTTATCAAGTAATCGATAATTGTTTTGCTTGATAAGCAAATTGCTCCCATTGAGGCTAGGGATTTTCCCAGGGTAACTGTTATAATATCTATTTCATTTAGCAAGTTTATTTCGTCGCTATAACCTGCTAAATGGTCGCCAAATACTCCAAAAGCGTGGGCTTCATCTATCATTAAAAGACAGTTATATTTCTTTTTTAATTCAACCAGTTTTTTAATATCTGATATATCTCCGTCCATTGAAAAGACTGATTCAGAGATAATTATGGCGTTATTATAGTTATCTCTTTTTTCTTTTAGTATTTTTTCTAAATTATCATAATCATTGTGTTTATATCTAAAATGTTCTGCTTGGGACAATTTTAGACCGGAGATTATGCTGGCATGGTTTAGTTTATCTGAAAATATACAATCGCCTTTAGAAAAAAGAGTTGAAACTACGCCTTGATTGCATTGATAACCTGTGTTGAACAAAAGCGCTGCTTCTTTAGAAAATAGTTTGCAAAAATCATTTTCTAGAAGATTATAGCTTTTTGAATTTCCTGTTAAAAGTCTTGCAGAAGCAGATGAAAATAAAAATTCATCATTGTTTTTGTATTTTTCAATAAATTCAGAAATTAAATCTTTGTTTGTGCTTATATTTAGGTAATCATTTGAAGAGAGGTTTAGCATTTTTTTGTCTTCAACAATGATGTATTTTGAAATTCTTTTTTCAATATTTTTAATAGAACGATAGCTTTCTTTTTCTTTTAATTCGCTCAATTTGTTTTCGTAATTTTCCATAAAAAAATAATAGCACAAAAAAATGGCGTTTATAGAACGCCATTTTTTTGTTTAGTAAGTTATTTATTACATCATCACTTGGTATCTAATCATGTTTGTAACATTGTATGTACAAACCACAAAATATACGCAAGCAATTATTAAAGTTAAAACTTTTTGAAAATCACCAAATACGATTAAATTATCTTTCTTTTTAATTTGAGTATAATCAAGATATTCTTTATGATAAGGTTGTTCAGGCAGTTTTGTTTCCAGATACTCTAGAACTTTTGCGTATTTAACTTTTATCAAAAGTTGATATGAATCTATATTCATCCACCACATTAAAGAAATAGCAATACCTACAATAGATAAAACAATAACATGGCTATATTGAGGTGTTAGTGTTGATAATACGTAAGTAGTGGTTAAAATGATTAAGTTTAATACGAGGTAAAATTTATTTGTTGTAAACTGTCTATCAATAAATTTTTCTTTTGCTTCGGAGTATATCCTGTATTGTTCTAATATTAAATATTTTTCATCTTTCTCATCCATTAAATATGCTCCTTTCTCTAAAATAGAGTTTATCATATTTTGAAAGATTACATTTAATATAAAAGTATGATTTTAACGGAAAAAAAATGGGGTACATACCCCAATTCGCATACTAGCCGAAGCATTAACAACACTCTAATAATACCTTTAAATTTAAAAAAAGAAAAGGCATTATTAAGAAATGTAATGTTTTTATATGAGGTTTAATTTAAGAAAATAAGCCTAAAGAGCGATTTTGTATTCTTCAGGTGCTATAATTGTAATAAGTTTAGGTGTTTCTAATAATGTTTTTGCAATGTTGTTTACGTCTTTACTTGTAACATTATTTACATCTTCTAAAAATAGTTTATTATATTCTAATCCTAAGCCCATTATATAATTATATCCTTGGATAGCAGCAATTTGTGAATTATTTTGAGTAAAATATTTTAATCTTCCTGAAATATTTTCTCTTGCCCCTTTTAGTTCTTTTTCTGATATTTCTTCGATTGCCAGTTTTTTTAGTTCATCTTTGAAACCGTCAAGTGATTTTTGAATATTTTTTGGGGCTGTTCCTATATACATACTAAACACTGCGCTATGAAGCATTGTTTCATATTGGCTTCTTACAGTGTATGCAAGACCTTGTTTGTCTCTTAAGTTAACAAAAAGTCTTGATGATAGTCCTGATGAGCCTAAAATATTATTCATAACGGCAATTTTAGCGCACATTTTGGAATTAAATGAGTCAACAATCCAACCTTGAATAATTTGTGCTTGTGATGCATCATTTTTGTTTAGCCATATGAGCTCATCATTTTTTATATCGTTTGAATAAATGTCTTCAATTTCATTATCGCTTGATTTGTTTTGCATAAAAGAAAATTCTTTTTCAATATAGTTGAGAATTTCATCTTCATTATCATAATCACCAACAAGCACAACAGCTTTTTGAGTGTTTAACATGCTTTTATGTGCTTCTATTATGTCTTGTTTAGTTATTTTGTCTAAATCGTCTAAGATTTTTGTGTGACAAGAAGAGTAAGGGTGGTTTTTGTATAAATTTTTAATAAATGCATCTGTTAATTTTAATTTTGGATTATCTAAATCAGATATTATTTCACCTTTAATTTTAAATACTTCTTTCTCAAAGTCGTCAAAAGTAGAATTTAAAATTAAATCTTTTACAAGCTCAACTGCTCTTTTGAAGTCTTCATTTAGGAATACCAAAGATAATTTGATATAATCTTGTTTTGCTTTTGTTGAAATATCAATACATTCGTTTTCAAATTCCAGCGCCAATTGTGCTGCGGAGAATTTTTTTGTGCCTTGCAATAAAAGTCTTGCTAAAAGAGAATTAATTCCAAAATATTTTTCTTTTTTATTTAATTTAAAAAATAAATTAAGTGCATATCTTGGAGTAGAGGGAGTTTTTTCTAATAATATATCTATATTATTTCTTTTAAATTCTTTCATTATTCTTCTCCTTTGGGTAAAAGCAAGCTTACTGAAACAAGATTTGAATTTAAATATTTTTTTGCAATTTCTTCTAAATATTTGCAATCAATTTCATTTAGGGTCGATAAATATTTATGTGCCAGAGAAATATCATCGCAAACTGTTGTCCAATAACCTATTGCATCTGCTATGTCGCCTACTAGCTCTGAGTCTTGCGCAAAATTAACTTTTGCTCTTTTTTTAGCTTTTTTTAATTCTTCTTCAGATATATTTGATAGGCCATTTAGGTGTTCTTTTAATTCTTTAACTACCACATCTTTTTTATTGGCATCAAAATTGGCTTCGATAAAGAAATTGTCGCCATCCTTAAATTGATAATGACAGCTTTCAACCTGATAATAATATGGGTTTTCTACATTTTCAATTAAATTTAAATACAATCTTGAGCTTTTACCGTCGCCTAAAATTGTTGATAATAAATCTAGGGCAATTGTTTCTTTAAGGTTTTTTGCACTGTTGCAAAGTGCACCTATCATTAAATAACCTGTATTAACATCAGCATAATCAATTGTAGTTTTAGGGTTTTTGATTTTATATTCAGGGGTTTGATTATCTGTTTTGCATTTTTCAATATCAGAATTGTCTTTGAATTTAAAGTTTTCTTGAATAAGTTTAATCATTTCATTTTCATCAAACTCACCAACTGCAATTGTTGTTATATTGGATGGAGTGTAAAAAGTTTTATAATATCTTGCAATTTCTTCTTGAGGGATATTTGCTATAATCTCTTTTGTGCCTATAACCTCTCTTTTATATGGGTGAGATTCATACATTATGGAATTTAGGTTTTTATAAACTTTTCTCCAGTTGTTGTCTTCGCCCATTCTTATTTCTTCAATAACAACGTATCTTTCTCTTTTTTCTTGAGGAGATTTTCCATCAGGGTCAAATTCAGGACCTATTTCTTCTTTAGGAAATAGTGCATCTACAATCATGTCTGCGTGCATTTCAAGGGCGATTTTGTAATGATTTTTTGGAATATTGATATAATAAAAAGTATAATCTTTCCAAGTTGCAGCATTTATTATTCCGCCATTTTCTTCCATGGTTCTGTCAAAAACGCCCGCAGGATATTTTGTTGTGCCTTTAAATAAAAGATGTTCAACAAAGTGTGATACTCCGTTATTTTCAGAGTTTTCATTAATAGAACCTGTTTTAACCCAACTGCTAATGTTGATTAGAGGGCTTTTTTTATAAGCCAGAACAGCTTTGTGTCCATTGTCAAATGTATAAACGCTTAGTGGTTTTTCTAAATAAGGATAAGTAATTTCTTCTTTTTTTATAATGTTTGCCATTTTATTGCACCTTTTTATTTTAAATCTTGTCTTAAAATACTTGCTTCTTTTAAATAAATGTGTCTAATTTCATTTTGTTTTTTTTCGGTATTAATATTTAATAAAACTCTGAGGCACATTTTAAGGCTGTTTGGGACGTTTAATTCATGGTAGCACATCATTGGAACATCACTAAAACCGCATTCAAGGCGTGCATATTTGGCAGGAAAATCAGCATTTAAATCATCAGTTAGTGTGAAAATTGCAAAAGCAATATCCTTAATGTCAACTTCGTTTTCAGTAATCATTTTATTTAGAAGTTCAACTGTTGCTGATTTTATTTCTTCTTTTGTGTTATCTGATAATGTGATAGCTCCTCTTATTCCTCTTGAATACATTATTTAAAAAATGCTCCTTTTGTAATTCTTGCGCCATTTGCCCAGTCATATGCTTTCATTTCTCCCTTGCCTTCGGGTTTAACTGAAATTATTTTAAGAGAATTAAATCCGCATTTAACAATAATTCCGTCTTTGGCTATAGAAGTTATTTCTCCTGTTTGACCATCATTTATATTGACAGTTTCAGTCTTTATAATTTGAATTAGCTTGTTATTGTATGAAGTGTGATTAGTGTTAATTTTATACATTGCCCTTATTTTGTTGTGCAAATCCAGTGCTGTCATTGACCAATCAATTTGTTTTTCTTCTTTTTTAATTTTTTTGGTAAATGTTGCTTCGTCATTATTTTGTTTAGTTGGGATTAATGTTGAGTTGTATAGTCCTTCTAGAGTTTTATCCAATAGTTCAGGAGAAATGTCGGAAATTTTTTCCATTAATTCAATAACATTCATATTTGGCGTTATTTCAATTTTTTCTTGCAGACAAATGTCTCCTGCGTCTAGTTCTAGAGCTGTTTTCATGGTTGTTACACCGCTGTAGGCGCATCCGTCCATAATTGCTTGACTGATTGGGTTAGCACCTCTGTATTTGGGTAGTAAACTGGCATGAAGGTTTATAATGCCAAATTTGGGTATATCTATCACTTCTTGGGATAATATTTGTCCAAAAGCAAATGTGATAATAAAATCGGGATTTAGGGCTCTTAATTTTTCAATAATTTCAATGTCTTTTGAAATTTTATCCGGCTCAAAAACGGCAATATTGTTTTCTTTTGCCATTTTTGTAATGTTTCTTTCGATTATTTTTTTGCCTCTGTTTTGATTTTTGGCTTTTTGAGTAATCAAAGCTAAAACATCATATTTGGGGTTGTCTATAAAATATTTAAAACTTTTTAGTGCAATATCAGGTGTTGCCGCAAAAACTATCCTCAAGTTAATCTCGCTTTTCTAGTTCTTCTATTTCTTTGTTTCTTTTTTCAACTTCATCAGGATGTGCTTTTTCGTATTCAACAATTTCTTCTTCCAGAAAATCTTCATCAATAAGTTCTTCTTCTTCGACAGGCGGAAGGTTATATTTTGCTAAAACTTGATTTGCTTCAAATCTGTTTCTGCAATGGTCGATAAATAATTTTCCTTCAAGGTGATCAAATTCGTGTTGAATTGCTCTAACTAAAAGCTCTCCGTCTTTAGCCTCTTTGATAAACGGTCTACCGTTAATATCAAGAGCTTTTACCATAACATTTTTGTATCGACGAACATTTGTGTAGGCTTTTGGAAAACTCAAACAACCTTCATAGCTGTTTATTGCTCCTGATTTTTTAATTATTTTGGGATTAATAAAGACTAAAGGATTAATTGGTCCGGATGGATCTGAAACATCTATCACAAAAATTCTTAGATTTTCACCAACTTGCGGAGCTGCAAGACCAACGCCATTATAATGGTACATGGTATCCAGCATATCTGTAATCAGATTTTTAATTTTTTTTGAAACCTTTGTAACTTCCTTCGATTTTTGTCTTAAAATCGGATTTCCGTATTCAATAACTTTTAAAATAGACATAATTTAATTTTATCACAATTTGCTTTTTCGAACAAATTAATATTATTATTTAAAATTCTTAATTAAATTGCATAAAATCAAAATAAATTATAATATATTATGTATAAGGAGTTTACGGTAGTGACATTTGATATTGACGATTTTTTAGCAAAAGCAAAAAAAGCTCAAGCCTCTGATATACATATTCATTGTGGGAAAAGTCCGTCTTTAAGGGTAAATGGTGAAATATATAAAATTGCTACTTTGCCAATAGAATATGACGATATTTTGAATATACTTGATAAAACGTTGCCAAAAGAATATCGAAAAAATCTCGAAGATGCTCAAGATTTTGATTATATCTATGAATTGCCCTCGGTTGCTCGTTATAGGGTTAATTACTGCAAAGATATTTATCATGGAAAATTTACTTTTAGATCAATTCCTTTTAAAATTAAAACCTTGAAAGAATTGTCTTTGCCAAGTTATCTTGAGACCTTTACTCGTGTAAATAACGGGATTGTTCTTGTAACCGGCGCAACAGGTTCAGGTAAATCAACAACCTTGGCTAGCATGATTGATATAATTAATCAGAACTATAAAAAACACATAATTACAGTTGAAGACCCTGTTGAGTTTGTGTATGAAGAAAAAAAATCTATTGTAACACAAAGAAGTCTTGATATTGATGTTAAAGATTTTAAAACGGGAATAAAATATGCTCTAAGACAAGATCCTGATGTTATATTGGTTGGTGAAATAAGAGACAGAGCAACTCTTTTAAGTGCAATTGAGGCGGCTGAAACGGGTCATCTTGTTTTTTCAACAATTCATACAAACGGAACAGTCCCATCAATTGATAGATTAAAAGGTTTAATTGATGAAAATGCTCAAAAAGAATTTTTAAAAAGATTGGCTCATTGCATAAGGGGAATAGTTCATCAACAACTTGTTCCAACTATTAATAACGGTTTATTGACACCTGCTGTTGAAATTTTAACTTTTACATCAACTGTTGTTGATTATGTTAAAGATGAAAAATTAAATGAAGTTAGTCTTTTAATGCAAAGAAGCACACAGCCAAATCTTTCAACTATGAATTCATCATTGTTTGCTCTATATAAAAAAGGCGTTATTACAAAAGAAACTGCTTTAGAATATAGCCTTGAAAAAGTAGAAATGGATCAAATGTTGAGAGGAATTTATAGAAATAGCTCTCAGGAAGAAACATTATTATAATAATTAAAAGGAGAATATTAATATGACGCCATTCCCGGAAACCGAAATAATGACAATTAAAAGACTTGAAGTAGCATTAAGAAAAATGGACTTAAAGCTATTGAAAGACGGAGCTTATAAATTACACGAAAAATACCATGGCGGTTTTAAATTTGAGTATCTTGATTTATTAAAAGAAATTTTTGTGGAAGTTTCTAATAATTCATCAATTCCAAATGATATTAAAGATATTTTAATGCCAACAATTGAAGATATTTTATCGTCCCAAGGTATTAAAACAGATACATCAACTTCGCCTTATGAAGCGTTAAATCAAAATAGAGTTTCAAGCCTAACTTCATTATCATATAACACTAATAATGAACAAAATAATGATGTTCAACAATCTCCAAAACAAAATGCTTTTAATGCTTTTAGTCCTAAAACAGAGCCACAGGTGAAAACTTTTAAACAAAGCCCGTTTAGTGCTCAACCTTTTAAAGAGTTTACAAACCCTTCTGTTATTGAATATCCAAAAGAAGAGAAAATAGAAGAAAAAAATAATGCTTTTCAAGAAAGTTATCAGCCTCCTTATGAAAACTTGACAAGTTTTGAAGAAAATAAAATTGAGCAAGAAACAACTCAAGTTCCTGAAGTTGAGTTAAAACAAGAAGTTCAAGAACAACAAATTGTAGAAACTAAACCTAAATCAATTGCAATATTTTATAATCAAAATTCTTCAAAAGATAAAAATAATAATATTCAAAAATACCGTGAGTTGATTAAAAATCATAATTCATCAATGAACGAAATTTTAGGTTTGCTTAATGAAATCAATGTGCAAGCTGATACTAATGTGGTTGAATTAAAAGGCATATTAGAACAATTAAACAATACGAAAAATTTTGTTAATTTAATTACAAATTCTCAAAGTGCTAATTTGGTAAATTTGCTAGAGTTAAATAATATTTCATATAGTATTTTTAATCCTAGAAATGATAAAAAAATTAATCTTATGCCAATTTTTGGATTGTCAGATTTATTTGAGTGTTCTCAATGTCATCAAGAATTTTTAGATACTCAAAAGGAAACAAAAGCACTGGTTTTACAATGTCCTAAATGTAAAAGTCCAATGTTTCCAAATTTTTATGCTCAAAATGATAGGGATGTTGAGATTAATTTAAATTACTATAATATGGCAAATATTGCATTTGCTAATTCAAAAGTGTGGCTTGTAATTCACCCTTCTTTGGATGACAAGGTAACTATTAATCTTTTAAGAAGTGCACTTAAAGTTAGCAATCAAGTAGAAGAAATTTATATTATAGATAAAGATATAAATGTTCGTGAAACATATAAAAATTTATTTGCTGAAATAAATGAAAATATCAAAATTAACACTCAGACAAGCGTTATTGAAGATTTTTTAAACGCTGTATATTGAGGTAAAAATTGAAAAAAAATTATACAACTCAAGCAATTAATTTAAAAAACTACCCTTTAAATGACAATGATAGTATTGTTGTTATGTTTTCAAAAACAAAAGGGTTGATAAGTGCTGTAGCTAAAGGCTCAAAGCGCCCTAAGTCAAAATTGGGTGCAAGAATTCAAATGTTTATAGCAAACAAATTAATGCTTTTAGAAGGAAAAAATTTAGACACTATAGCTGAAGCGCAAAGTTTAAATACGTTTTCTAAAATAAGATATGATTTAGATAAATTATCTTATTCTATGTATATAGCTGAAGTTGTGAATAACTTTTGTTCCAAGCAGTTTAACAAAGATGAAAATTATGAAGAGATTTATAATTTGATTTTTTTGACATACGAAAACATAACAAACTCCAATTCTAAAAAAGATGTTTTGTTTAATTGTTTAAAATTTCAAATTAAAATTATGGCGATTTTAGGATGGGGCTTGGATTTTGATTATTGTTCAATTTGTCAGAAAAAAATTGACGAAGATAGTTATTTTTCTTTTTCAGAGGGTGATTTTTTGTGTAGAGAATGTGCCAAGAATTCATTTAGTCAAAGAATTAGAATAAATCATAAAATTTGTGAATTTTTATCTGAATTAGCTAAAACTGATTTAAATAAGAAAACCAAATATGATGATTTGGTCAATGAGTTAGTTTTGGAAAGATGTTTTTCTCTAATGAAAAAATATATTGACAGCTTAACTAATAAAAAAACAAAGATTTTTAAAATATTAGAAGAAACAAAAGTTGTATAATGAAAAAAATACTTGGAATATTACCTCATAGCATAGGCGGAAGACTTACAACCTTAAGCATTTTAGATGGTTTTAGGCTAAATGGCTTTGAAATTGTTATTTTTGATGAGTTAAAAAATGATGATTTTAAGAATTTTTTAGCCGATAATTATTCTTATATTTTAGGTTATGATTATTCTCCAATAAAATTAAAAGTTGATTACAATTTAAATATTCCTCTTATTGCTTATTTTTCTGATGATATTAATTTAAAAACATCAGGAGAAGGGTATATTGAATATAGGAAATATTTAAAAGATAAAGATAACTACGTTTTTTATTGGGATAGAGAATTGTCAAAAAAAGAAAATCTTATTTATATGCCACACTTTGTTAATTGCGAAATATATAAAGAATTAAAGCCCTGTGGCGAGGCTTATTATGATGTTTCATTTATGGGTCGATTGGATACAGATTTAAGGCTTAGAACTTTTCTTGAGCTAAATAAGCAATTGAAAGATTTAAAATTTAGCTGGCATGCTATTAAAAAACATTATCTTGACGCATTATCAAGATGTAAAAATAATGAAGAAAAAGAAATAATCAAAAAAAGTTATTGCGGGTTTATTGATAATGAAATTGATATGGCAGACGCGATAAATAACACAAAAATTGTTTATAATATTAATTCTCAAGGCTTGAGTTCCTTAAATTACAGAACTTTTCAGGTTTTGGCCTGTAAAAGGCTCATAATTTCAGATGAAAGAGGGGAATTGGATTTGTTTGAAAACATAATTCCAACATATAAAGATATTGGCGATTTAGCTGTTAAAATAAAATTTTATCTAAATAACCAAGGAGAATACGATAAAATAGTTGATAAAAGCTATGATTTTATCTTGAAAAATCATAGCTCTGAAGTTTGTGTTAGAAATATGTTAGATAAAATTTATAGATTATAAACTAATGACTTATTTGTATTATCAACAATGCTCTTTTCGCCTTTGGGAGTTATTGTAATTATTT
>CALURR010000062.1 GCA_944323195.1 Candidatus Gastranaerophilales bacterium | reverse complement strand
GCCATGACAATACTCCTTTACTTTTTTAGTGCTTCTCCGTAAGCACTTTTTTGTTACTGATAATTTAAAATAGCAAATACATTTTAAATTTATGGTTTTGGCTTAATATCTCTAACACTGTTATATTAACCTTTTTAGCTCATAAGAAGAATTATAAAAAAGTTAATATAAGAGTATTAAAGAAATTAAGCAAAAACCATAAATTTAAAATGTATTTGCTATTTTAAATTATCAGTAACAAAAAAGTGCTTACGGAGAAGCACTAAAAAAGTAAAGGAGTATTGTCATGGCAGTAGTTATCAACACAAATGTGGATTCAATTAAAATCCAAGGTTTATTATCAAAATCAACAAGTGCATTATCTCAAGCCATGGAAAGATTATCTTCAGGTTTGAAGGTAAATTCCGCAAAAGATGATGCGGCCGGTACGGTTATTTCTGCTCGTATGCAAGTGCAATTAGATGGTAATAAAACAGCTCAAAACAACGTTCAAAATGGTAATGCAATGTTATCAACCGCAGAAGGCAATCTTGATGTTGTTCAAGATAACTTATCAAGAATTCGTGATTTGACTCTGCAAGCAAAAAATGGAACTTATTCTAAAGAAGAAATTCAAGCAATGCAAGATGAAGTAGCTGAACGTATGGCAGAAATCGACCGTATTTCAACATCATCAAAATATTCTTCTCTATCATTGTTTAACGATACCGATTTACAAGCAAACGGCGTAACTTTCCAAGTTGGTGCTGATTATACCGAAAACAATACAATTTCAGCCGATGCTTCAATTTTTGATAAAGTTACATTCTCTGCTTTAACCGGTATGGCAGCAGGTTTTGACTTGACTGCAATGAATAATGATCCAGCAACTCCGGCAGGTCCCGGTACAGAAGAAAAACCGGCAGCAGGTTCATTTGCAGAAGCTGTACAAAAATTAGATGAAGCTCTTGATAACATTACAGCAAGAAAATCAGAAATAGGTTCAGCACAAAACCGTTTAGAATCAGCTCTTGATACCCTAACAACTCAATATGAAAACCTATCAAGTGCTAAATCAATCATTACTGATGCTGATGTTGCTCAAGAAGCGTCAAACTTCACTCAACAACAAATACTTCAACAAGTATCAACATCATTGTTGGCTCAAGCAAACCAAGCGCCATCAATTGCTTTGAGTTTAGTGTAAGAACAAATAGTATAAATAGGCAAAATATCTAACTGGTGATGGCAATACAGTGGGTCGATTAAAAAATCGACCCTTTTTTTACATTTAACTAAATTTCAACTCTACCATCCAAAGCTCTGGCTAAAGTCATTTCATCGGCATATTCAAGCTCAGAACCTAATGGCAGACCAAATGCAATTCTTGTTATTTTGACATTAAACGGTTTTAATAACTTTCCAAGATACAAACTTGTAGCTTCGCCTTCAACAGAAGGATTTAGCGCCAAGATAACCTCATTAATATCATTTTGACTAATCCTATACAAAAGCTCTTTAACTCTTATATCATCGGGTCCGATACCATCTATAGGAGAAATCAATCCTTGCAAAACATGATATTGGCCATTGTATTCATTCGTTTTTTCAATTGCCATTAAATCCTTAGTTTCTGCTACAACGCAAATTACTTTCTTATTTCTTGTAGCATCTTGACAAATTTCACAAGGGCTTTCACATGACATATTAAAACAAATTTCACAATATTTTATAGTGGTTTTTGCTTCAATCATGGATGATGCAAAATTTCTTACTTCATTTTCGCTCATTTTTACAATATGCAAAGCGAGCCTTTGTGCTGTCTTTGGACCAATTGAAGGCAGATGTTGAAAATATTCGATTAATTTTGCTAAAGGCTTAGTATATTCCATAACTATTAAAATAATCCGGGGATTGAAATTCCGCCTGTTATGGATTTCATTTTAGCTTCCATTTGAGTATTTGCTTTTTGTGTTGCATCAGTCAAAGCTTGAGTTAATAAATCTTCAAGCATTTCAAGATTATCCTTGTCTACATCTTGAGGATTTTCAGGATTTATTGCTTCAGGTTTTAATTTAATTGATTTAAATTTGCCTTGTCCATTCAAAATAACAGTAATAGCGCCATTGCCAACTGTTGAAATAACTTCAGCTTTTTCTAATTCACTTTGAGTTTCTTTAAATTTCTTTTGCATTTTTTGCGCTTGTTGCATAACTTGCATCATATTCATCATAATTATTTGTTCTCCACCAATGTCTATTTGTATAATTTCTATACTATTATATGATATTATATATTTATATGCAAACTATTACATACCTAAACGATTGTTTCAATAAAAATAAATTATCCAGATGGCCCGATAATATAATGCCTCTAAAGGTTTTTATCGGCAAATTCAACTGGTATAAATCTCAAGGAGCAAATGACGAGTATAAATATACTCAAATGATAATTGACGGTTTTAATCTATGGGAGCAATTATCAGGCGGAATTGTATCTTTTGAGCGCACAATGAATATTTATGATTCTCAAATTAATATCGACTGGAAAAGAGTAGATAGAAAATCTTTAGGCAATTGCACTTTTAATTTTGATAAACTGGGAAGATACTATTCAGCAGAGCTTTCAATAGGTTTATCAGACGGAATTATTCATCATCAATACATGGATGAAAACGAAGTTTTTCACACAATTATCCATGAAATCGGTCATAGCATAGGCCTAG
The DNA here is from genome assembly GCA_944323195.1 of Candidatus Gastranaerophilales bacterium. Lineage (GTDB taxonomy): Bacteria > Cyanobacteriota > Vampirovibrionia > Gastranaerophilales > Gastranaerophilaceae > RUG14156. The sequence continues at coordinate 20,656 of CALURR010000062.1, read as the reverse complement.
GACATTCCAAAACAAAGGGGGACATTATGTATGTGCCTCATGAATATGGAATTGTAAACATCTCACAAAACGATTTAATGACCCTAAAATGGCTCTACAAGCTACCTGTAGGTAAAACTCAAAGTGAAATTTTATCCTTATATCCTAATTATGGCGCCACTGATGTTGATGATTTAATTACAAAAATCAACAAAGAAGGCTATAAATCTGATTTTGAAAAAACAAAAGAAAATATACTTAACCAAAGAGAGCAAAAAGACTTGCTCCAAGAAAATGCAAACATTGGCGACTTAAAAAAATATCTTATGCAAATAAATAATATCAAAATTAACTTTAAAAACAAACAATAGAAGTTTCTGTGCTAAAATACCTTTATGGCTAAAGTAAAATCAAAATGGGTTTGTCAAAATTGCGGTTATGAATCTTTTTCATATCTTGGAAAATGCCCTGATTGCAATCAATTCGGTGTTTTTATTGAAGAAATCACAACACCAACAACTAAAATAGATTCATCAAAACCATCCAATATTATTCTTGACTCCAAAATAACCACGATAAAAGATATAGAGCTTGATGAAAAAATTCGTTTTAAAACAAATATTGAAGAATTAAATAGAGTTCTAGGTGGCGGCTTTGTCCAAGGTTCTCTAATTCTTTTAGCAGGCGACCCCGGAATAGGTAAATCTACTTTAGTTTTACAAACAACAAAAAGCATTTGCGAAACAAAATTGAACAACAAAAATTTAAAAGTTCTTTATGTTTGCGCCGAAGAAAGCCCCCTGCAAGTTAAACTAAGAGCAAAAAGGTTAAATGTTGAACCGGAGAGCCTATATTTAACTAATCAAATTTGTATTGATGAAGTTATAAAACAAATTGATGAAATAGAGCCTGATTTTTTAATTGTAGACAGCATTCAGTCTGTTTTTTGTGCAAATATAGCGTCATCCTCAGGAAGTGTTTCTCAAATCAGAGAATGCACTAATGTTTTAATGAGAATAGCAAAGCAAAAAAATATAACAACAATTATAATTGGTCATGTTACAAAAGAAGGCAACATTGCAGGCCCTAAAGTTTTAGAGCACATGGTAGATTGCGTTATAAATTTTGAAGGCGATAAATATAAACAATATAGAATTTTAAGGTGTATTAAAAACCGCTTTGGAACAATATCAGAAGTCGGTGTTTTCAAAATGGAAGATGAAGGGTTAATTGAACTTAAATCAGCCTCACAAATGCTTCTTGAAAGACCCAAAGACGCTTCAGGAAGTGCTATTGTGGCAACCTTAGAAGGCAGTAGAATATTTTTACATGAAATCCAAGCACTTGTTGGCTCAACCAATTATTCTAACCCAAGACGAGTGGCTGTAGGGTTAGAATATAATAGACTTTTGCAAGTTTTGGCAGTTTTAGAAAAAAAGGTTGGGCTAAATTTATCAAAACAGGATGTCTATGTTAATGTAGCAGGCGGAATTGATATAATTGAACCCAGCTACGACCTTGCTTTATGTCTTGCAATAATAAGCTCAATCAGAGATATTCCAATTAATCCATCTGTTATCATCATAGGCGAAGTTGGACTTTTAGGAGAAATTCGCTATGTAGATAACATCGAAAGAAGACTTAAAGAAGCCTTTAAACTCGGCTTTAAGAAAGCTATTATTCCAAAAGTAAACAGTGCAACCTTTGACAAAATTAAATCAATAGGACTTGAAATTATCCAAGTTGAAAAAATCACAGACGCAATAATTCAAGGATTGAAACAAAATTAAAGCGCAAGGCAGGTTTTCAAATATCCTATTGTTTGAACTTTATTTTCATATAAATATCTAACAAAATTCAAATATTCACCTTGTCTTGAAGCAAGAGTTATATTAATTTCAAAACCATCCGAGCAAAATGGTTCATAATCATATATAACATAATTGTTATACTTGCTTTTCCATTCTTTTTTTTCAATTTTACACCTATACTCCCATGCTAAATTTTCTAGCCATGGCAAAAGTTCTTTTGAAATGTTTTTAAATTCAGTAAAAAAATACTGATCATTTTGATTGTATGTTTTATCTGTAATCATAAAAAACCTCTGCATTATATCTTTTATTAATCTAAGATATTTATAGAGGTTTTTTAATATGCTATGGGATTATTATAAATTGTCTTATGTACTATATTTATGCAGAAATATTTATAGAATTTTTAGAGTAATTTGCGCTAATAAATTGTTCTTGAGCTTTTTTAAGTCCGAATTTATCTTGAACTAGCATTAAAATCATTGAGGGAATTTCACCTGTTTTAGCTTTTTTCATTTTTAATGCCTTTTTAGCACAAATTTCACTTGCTCTTTCAGATAAATCAATAAAATTATCATCATTCAAATCAAGCTCTTGAGCATCATATAAATCAATTTGTTTTTCTTTTGCATATTGTCTTACCGGCATCACAGGAGAATTATTAAGCTCTTTATATGCTTGCCTGATTGATTTTTTTACAAAATTTTTAGAAACGTTAACACTAACTGGTCTAACTGTGTTTTCCATATTCACCTTCCAATTTCATCTAACTGTATTTATGCGACAAACAATAAGAAAACTGTCAAAAAAAATATTTGTTAGAAAACACAGTTTTGTTAAGTTTTATTTCAAATCATCTTTAGTTGTAATTTTTTTATTACTTTTCAAGCCTTCTAAAATATAAACATCAACCCCGTATTTTTCAACCATGGAACAATCATCGGTAAAATCAGGATTATTTTTATATTTTTCGTGGACTTTTTTAATAAGCTCAAAATCAAAACATTGAGGGGTTTGCGCTTGAAATATTGTTTTTCTATCAAGTGTCTTAACAATTTTATTGTCTTTAACTTCTTTAATTGTATCAATTGCAAAAACACCAACTAAAACAGCATGCTTTTGATAAGTTAAATCAATCGCTTTTTTAATTGTTTCTTTATCAATAAAAGGTCTAGCACCATCGTGGATTAATACAATTTTAGGACTAGAACACATCACAAGCCCGTTATATACGCTATTTTGTCGAGTTTTTCCGGCAGGTGCAAATTTTATTTTATCGCAATATATTTTTGATTTTAGAATATGATTTTTTATATCCTCTTTAGATGGCACGATTATTTCATCAACTAAATCTAAAAATTTTAAAATCGTAGTTTCAATAACACTTTTCTCATCTATTTTTTCTAAAAGTTTATTAGAACCAAAACGAGTTGAATTTCCGCCTGACGTTATAATTGCACTGATTTTAACTTTATTCAAAATGTTTAAATCCTCTATACTCTGCTTTTTTATTATCTATATACACGCCCTTGCCCTCTTTAACTATGCCTATTTTTATAAGTCCATCTATTTTATTGAAATCTTCTTTAGATAAACAAACTACAGGACAATAATCTTCACCGCCAAAAAGAACAAGATTTCTGTCATCATTTTTTTTGGGAATTAAATTATAATCAATATCCAATCTAACTTTGCTTTTGAGCGCAATTTGATATAAACAATCAAACAACCCGTCAGATGAATCCATCATTGCATAAGGATTTTTAACTGTGGTTGCAATTTTTGATGTAATTTCTTCAAATAAAGGCGGGTTTTTATGATATTGAATAAAATAATTATCTTTTAAACCATTTTTCAAATCTTCCAAGCCCTTAGCAGATGAACCAAATTCACCAATGGTTGCAACAATATAGTCTATTTTTGCATTTTTTCTTGATGAAACATTACGATTTTTATAATCACCCAGAATTGTAATTGAAATAGATAATTTATCTCCCTTAACTAAATCACCGCCAATTAATTTTATATTGTATTTTTCAATTACATCATTTATTCCAAGGTAAAATTCTTTTATAAATTTTTCATCTAATTTTCCTGATAGACCAATTAATATATAATTTGGTTTTGCACCTGACGCTAAAATATCGGAAATATTAACCAAAACTGCTTTTCTTGCTATTTCATAAGGTGTCATAAAAGAAAACGAAAAATGCACATCTTCAACAAGACAATCTTTCGAAATTGCAAGCTTATATTCATCAAGATAAGCACAATCATCACCCAAAAAACTTGGGTTTGTAAGGGTATTAGAAATTATTTTTAAAAACTCAAATTCTCTATTCATTTGCTAAACAATCATAAAGCCCTAAAAGCGCCATTTTATAGCTTGTTTTATTAAAACCTGAAACAGAACCAATGCAAGATGAAGCAACAAAAGAATTTTTTCTGTAATCTTCTCTTGAAAAAATATTAGATAAATGAACTTCAACCGCTTTAATTTCAATTGCTTTTATAGCATCTGATATTGCAATGCTTGTATGAGTATAAGCAGCAGGATTAATAATCAACCCATCATAATCTTTTATAGAATGAATTTTATCTATAATTTCACCTTCATGGTTTGATTGAAAAAATTCAAGCTCAATATCGCCTGAAAGCGTTTTAGAAAATTCAATTAATTCTTGATTAATATTATCCAAAGTAGTTGAACCATATATTTGAGGTTCTCTTGTTCCTAATAAGTTAAGGTTTGGTCCATTTATAACTAAAATTTTCATCTTTAATTCCTTTTATTTTTTAATTCTACCATTAATTAAAAAATTATCATCAAATCTTTTTATTTTAATATTTTCCAGCTCTATTGCTTCATTTACTTCATCAATTAAAATATTATCCGCAAAATTCATACCGGAACCAAAAATTTTAGGCGCAAAGAAATGATTTATTTCATCAACTTCATTATTTTTTAAAAGCAAAGAATTAAGCCCTTGACCTGCTTCAACCATAATTGAATATATTTTCATTTCGTAGAGTTTTTTAAATAATTCATCAAAACTTGTAAAATTAATTTGTTCAATATCTTCTCTTAAAGGAATTTTTGAATTATTAATTAAAATTTTTCTAACCCCATCATTTTGAAAAACATTATAATCAAGAGGAATTTTATTATTTGGGTCAAAAATTATTCTTATGGGAGATTTTTTATTTTTCAAACGAACATTTAATCTTGGATTATCAGCTAAAATTGTTCCTGAAGCTGACATTATTGCTTGATATGAACTTCTCAATTTTTGAACTTCAAGTCTGGATTTTTCATTTGTAATCCATTTAGATTTATTTTTAATCGTTGCAATTTTTCCATCTAGAGTTGTTGCAATTTTGAGCATCACATAAGGCTTTTTAGTCAAAATATTTTTTATAAAAACCTTGTTTAACTCTTTTGCTTCATCTTCTAAAACCCCTAAAACAACTTCAATTGAAGCATCTTTTAATTTTTTAACCCCGTTATATCTAACAATCGGATTAACATCAGCCATTGCAACAACAACCTTTTTAAACCCCGATTTTATAATTAAATCAGCACAAGGCGGAGTTTTGCCCCAATGAGAACAAGGTTCAAGATTTACAATTAAAGTTTTATTTTTTGTATTACCTTTTGCATTATTTATTGCTTCAACTTCAGCATGGCTTTTTCCATATTCCTTATGATAGCCAACTGAAATTATTTCTTTTTTTTCTTCATCATAAACAATTGCACCCACATAAGGGTTTGGCATATTTTTGCCGTTAGAGCGTTTTGCAAGTGCAAAACATTTTCTCATTAATTTTTTATATATTTTCGTCATTTTCTTGACTTATATCTTTCTCGTTGAGTTCAAACACTAACTCTTCTAATGTTTGAGATTGATTATTTTGAACATTTTGTTTTAATTCTTCAAATTTTTCTTGAGCCTTTGCCATTAATTCTTCTTCAGAAAGTTCTTTATGCTCTTGATTTTCCTCTTGTTTTTCATCTTGAATAGTCAAATCTTTTTTGAATTTCTTTAAAATTTCAAGATTCACCTTTTTACTTTGCTCACCTAAAACTTCATTTTTGCTTGTTTTAAAATAAGTGTGCTTATAATCTTTGTCAAAAATATTTGAATTTATTGGCAAGGAATTTAATTTTGCTTCTTCATAAAAATCAGGAATAAAACCGCAAGATTTGTGTTCAGATTGATAATAGCGGAAAATATCTCTTATCGAATAATTATCATTCATATCAAGATTAATTTGAGAAATTGATGAAACTATTCTATTATTCAATTCATCTTTTTGAACAAAAATTATCAGCTCTGCACATTTATAAGCCAAAAGTTTTGCAACATTATAATCCAATTTAGGATTATCTTTTAATATTCCAAGTGCTATTTTTTCAACTGCGTCTTTTGGACTCTTTGCCTCAAGAGTTAAAACAACCCCTTTTAAACCTGAAATTATTTTTTCATTAATAAAACTAAGAGTTTTTTCATTACAATCATTTATGTAAATTCTATCAGGATTTGAAATTAAAATCGAATTTAAAATTTCTAATTCTTCTTTCTCATTTTCAATATTTGAAAAATCATAATTAGAAAAATTTGAAACTTTGTTAATAATTTCAGCTTTATAATCAACAATTGTGCCCCTATTATTAGAAGGTAAGTTTTTTAAAAGTGTAGATAAAATTGTTGTTTTAAGAGTATTTCTCTCACCTGCAATTATTATATTTGTCTTTAGTGTAGAAATTGCTTCTAAAACCAATGCTATTTCTTTTGATATGGATTGTTCTTCTTGCAGCACTTGAATTGCTGCGTGTTTGTCATTGTAACATTTTACAAACATAACAACATTTGAAGACAAGGGAGGAAGAGTTGCAACAACATTGATACCCAATTTATGATTAAATTTAATATAAGGGTTTTTTTCATCAATTTTATAGCCAATATTTTGAGCATATTTTTTTATTAAATTTTCAAGCTGAACATTATCTCTATAACTGCTTGTACTCTTATGAGTTCTTCCTTTTCTTTCTATATAAATATTTTTTGCACCGTTAACATAAATTGAATTTAATTCATCATCAGCAAAAAAAGTATCAATAACCCCTAAAGAATCAATTTGAGCAGCTATTGAACTATTTTGATAATATTGAACTTGTTCTTTTTCTTCTTTTTTCTCATTCTGCTTAGTTGTTGCATGTAGTCTATCTTTTAATGACAATTTTATTCTCCCATTCTACGAAGCAAATTAAATACTCCATGGTTATAATTTATCTTATTTTTTTCACTTAAAGCTATGAAATCAATGTTATTTAATTCTAGTGCCAAATTTCTATATGCTTTTGCAATATTAGATTGCGGATTTATCGCCCCAACCGGATGACCTCTATTTATGGCGTCAATTAAAGTTAAATAATTATTTGGAATTTTAAAAAACACCTCTTTTGAAACAGTATTTTCAATGTCTTTTATAGTGATTTCAGAATTTTCAATATGTCTGTTTATAATTAATTTTATTTTTTCTTTGTCATAACCTATACTATCAAACAATTCAAAGCACTTTTGAAGATTTCTAATTGAAGCAAGATTTTCTAAGCCAACCAAAAGAACTATATCTGCTACATTCAATATCGATACCGTTCTTTCATCAATAACACTTGTTAAATCAACAACAACATAAGAAAAAATATTCTTTAATGCATTTAAGATTTTATTTATGGACTGTATATTAATTTTAGTTTTTAAGCTAATTTCGTCTTGAAAAGGAAAAACATAAAGATTAGAGCCTTCATAATTTCCCAATAAAGATAAAAATAACTCATTATCTGAATTTTCAAGATTATTTAAAATATAGTCAGTATTAAACTTTGATTCTATATTTAAAAAGGTTAAAATGTCTTCAGAATTAAAACTCAAATCCAACAAGCATACTTTTTCATTTGTTTTTTTAGAAAGCTCATAAGCCAAATTAACAGCTATTGAAGTCTTTCCAACTCCGGCTTTATTTGAAAAAACACAAATTGTATTTGCTTTTACAATTGATTGATTTTCATTGGAAATTATTTTTCTAATTGATGCTTCTAATATATTTGGAATTACCGGTTTTAGTAAAAAATCACCAACTCCTTCTTTCAGGATTGAAGCTGTAAGTTCAGAATTAATTTCATATGATAATGCTATAAAATTAAGTTTAGAATTTTGCAACTTAAAATTTTTAATTTGATTAATTATTTCATCCAAATTATTTGAATTTACATCAAAAATAACCAAATCAACATCTTTAGGACTAAAAGAAATTTGAGTAAAATCATCAAAAGAGCTCAAAAATTCAACACCATCAATATTTTTTAAAAATGATGATATTACTTCTTTTGAATTTTCAGTTTTATCGACAACAATTGTTTTAATCATTTTAAAGGCTTTTTGTATACAATTTGTCCCGATGTTATTATATTTAATAGTTGAAAATAAAGATATACTTAATTAAGAGTATTTTTTATAAACTCCAAAAACTCTTTTAGAGCTTGTTTTGCTATATCTTTTTTGATTTTATGTCTTAAATTTGTATCAGCTTTTTTTGAAATATATTTTATAACTTTTATTTTGTCTTTATAACCAACTGAAATATAAACAAGCCCAACAGGCTTTTCCAAAGAGCCTCCTGTAGGCCCTAAAATTCCTGTTGTTGCAATAGAACAATCCGCATATTTTAAAAGTCCCATAGACATTTCGCGTGCAGTTTGTTCACTAACCGCACCAAAAGCGTTTAAAGTATCCGGCAAAACTCCTAAAAACTTCGTTTTTGCTTCATTAGAATAAGTAACAAAATTTTGAAAAATAAATTTGCTTGCTCCGTCAATATCGGTTAAATATGAGCTAACCAACCCCCCGGTGCAGCTTTCAGCCGTCGATAAGGTCAAATTGTTTTTTATTAAAATATCTTTTATTTCTTGTAAAATTTCTTGTTTTTTCATAATTCATCCTATGAAGGAATATCAAGAGTTTCCAATAATATAATATTGAATTCTGCGCCTTTATCTATAATTATTTCATCTCCATGACGAAATAAATCAGCTATCGTATTATATACACCTGAGCCTACACAAGCAATTGAGCCGCCTATCGCCGCAACCGGCACAAATAATATTTTTGCTCCTTTAAATAAGTCATCTCCTGAGGTTGCACCCCATTTGATTGTTCTTGGAACAATTTGACCTGATTTTTTCCAATCTCTGCCAACTGCCTTAAAATAATTACCATTTGTTGTTAAAGCTCCATCAGGCTTTAAAATATAGCTAAAATGACTTGCAATTCCGGCATTTAACGGCAATTGAGTTCCTCTTTTTGTTATTAGATGATCAAGCGTTAAATACAATACCGCCGGCCTTGAAAGACTTTTAGAATATTCAATTTCTGAGACTCTACCTCTAAATATTGTTTTAGAAGGAAGAACTAATTTATTATTAACATATATATCATTTTTTAAATAAGCTTGAAACATATCCCCTTGAACAATATTTTGAGTGGTTATATCTTGCGCCATTTCTAAATCTAATTTAGTACCATAAGGAATACTTATGCCATCAATATCAGCATATAATTGATGTGCAGCTTGCACTTTAGTACAAAACAATAAACAAAAAGTAAGCAATATAATTTGAAATAATTTCATTTTCTATCCCTCATTTTTAATGTCATTAGCACTTGTTGCACCAAACTTTGCGCTTAGGTCATCAATATGATGAATTATATAATAAAAAGGCTCTAAATCTTTTTCACCTAAGTCAATCATAGCGCCCCAATCAGATCTTCCATGGTGAGAAGCTATCATTTTTGCTATATTTAAAAAACCTTCCTTCATACAAAGAGAAAAACCATATTGAGAATGACTAATCCAATCTTTTCTAAATTGTTCATTATATTCAATTAAACCTGATTCAAGATTAATGTCATATTCAAAAATTTTACCTATATCATGCAAAATAGAAGCAGCTACAACTTCATCTTTATCTATAGGCTTTTTAAGCACAGGCAAAATTGTTTTAGCTATTTCAACGCACTCTTTTGTGTGCATGATAAGCCCGCCAATATAGTTATGGTGCATGTGTTTAGCTGCCGGCGAAGTTAAGAATTTTTCTTTATTTTTATTTAAAATTTCTAAAACAAAATTTTTCAATTTTTCATTATTAAATTCATTAACAGAATTTACAATATAATCAAAACATTCATTTTGTTTATTTTCATCAATTCCCAATGAAGCAGTATCTAAAACTTCAAAATTATTCAAAAGGCAATTATTATATTTTTCATTATAACTACCTGTAATTATTTTAATAATATTTCCTGACCTTAAAGCAATATCAGGAATTCGATTTAGCGCTTCTTCCCATAAAACACAGTTTAAAATAGAGCCGTCATCGACTTTTTTAAGCTGCATTTTGCCCATCTTGGTTCCGGCTTTTGTATCCCCAACTGAAAAGGATAATATTTCATATTTAGCATTAAAATCTAACATAAATTCATTCTACTACAAGTGAGCTTTTAGTGCCATAATTTTTTCATAAGATTTATCAATATCTTCTTCAGATATATTACCTTTTTTTATCTCTTCTTTAATTATCTTATGAATATCAGACGACACAGTTTTATTATTTCTGCCTATATTATTTGAAAAAAGCATAATATCCACACCTGAATTAATTGCTCTGACTACAATATCTCTCAAGGAATAGTTTTTTCTTATGGCCCCCATGTCATAGTCATCTGAAATAACTACACCTTTAAAACCAATTTCATTAATCAACAAATCATTCACTGTTTTTTTAGATAAACTTGCAGGGTAGTCTTTATCAATATTTTTATTATAAATATGAGAAACCATAACCATATTCATTTCATCCAAATCTTTCAGCTCTTGATATGGCACAAGCTCAGACTTTTTGAATACATCTGTAGAATTAACAAATCCTTTGTGGGTATCCCCCTTAGCTGAACCATGACCGGGGAAGTGCTTAACTGATGTTATTATATTTTTTTTATTATGTTCCTGAATGAAAATTCTTGCTACATCTGAAACCTCTTTAGGATTTTTACCATAACTTCTTTGTTTTTTAACTATTATTGAATTTTTATTTAAAGCTAAATCGACACAAGGAGCAAAATTAAGATTAAACTTTAGTTCAGATAACACATCTGCCATTTTAGAATACTCTTTTTTAATTTGCTCATCATTTTTAGCTGCAACTTGTTGAGCTGTTAAATTTTTATAAAAATTATGTCTTTGGATAAAACCACCCTCATTATCAATTGCAATAAAAGGAACTACGTCAGATGAAGATAATAATTTTTCATTCATTTTTATTAAATCATCTTTTGACTTAATATTTTTAGAAAATAAAATAACTCCTGAAATTCTTCCTTTTTCAACATCTTTTAATATTTTTTTAAAACCTTTTGACTCAACATTATTGCCATTAAAGCCCAGTATAATCATTTGCCCAATTTTATCATCCAAACTAAGCGCAAAACTACAAGAAGTCAAAAGTAAAACTATAAGAACTATTTTTTTAAATATCATTCGCATTGTTTTTGTTTTTTTCTTTCTAAAATAATCAATTTTCTTAAAGTTTGATTATTCACTTGTCCGCCAATTAAAAGAATTATTGATGAATAATACAACCAAACCATTAAAATGGCAAAAGTCCCAATTGTTCCATAAACTTTATTATATGTGCCCAAAGAATTAACATATAAAGAAAACGCCCAAGAACCAATCAACCAAAAAACACAGAAAAATAATGCCCCTGGGATAATACTCTTTCTTTTAACACTAAAATCTCTGGCAGGTAATACATAATAATTAATAGCAGCAAGTAAAAAGAGCATAACAAAAGCAATTGGCCATCTTATAAACAAAACCGTATCTATAATATGAGACGGAATAGATAAATAAATTCCTATAAAATTAAGAATTAATTTTCCTAATACAATCAAATTTATGCTAATAAATAAGAAAAACGTATTTACAAAAACCATCAAAACAGATAAAAATCTGACTTTAATAAAACTTCGATTTTCACTAACGTTATTGGCACGATTTAAACCTTTTATTATAACAGCTATAGCATTTGAGGTTAAAAACAACGTAACAAAAAAACCAACTATAGCCATCAGTTTGCCGCTTTTAAAAATAACAACTTCAGCTAAAACACTATTAATTAAATCAATAACCCCTTGAGGCGCTATTGTTGAAAGCCCAAAAATTATCTTATTAATAAAAAACGTTTTTCCAAGCCAACCAAATACAGCCATAGAAAACAACATAAAAGGAAATATGCCCAATGCCATCATATAAGCCATCTCGCCTGCAGCATTGGCAAAATCATCCCTAATAATACTATTTACAAGATTTTGTATATATTCTTTTAGAATTTGTATTATTTTTTTCATACTTCTATAACAACGCTTTTGCTTCTTTTAATAGAGCCTCAAGTGCTTGATTAAGTTTTAACTTAATAGTACATCCTGCAGCTCTTTTGTGACCACCGCCGTTAAATTTTTGGGCAATCTTTGTTGCATCAATTTCTTTTGTTCTAATTGAAACTTTAATTCCTCTTTCAGTCTCTTTTAACACAAAAGCAATTTCAACATTTTTTATGGAACGCAGGGTTTCGCAAATTCCTTCTGTGTATTCATCTTTTGCACTATATTTTTTTAAAATTTCATCCGAAATTAAAGTGTAGGCTATTTTATCATCCAAACAAAATTGTGCGCTTGATACAAGATTATTTTGAAATAAAATTAAATTTTTCGGTTTATTTGTATAACATAAATCAGCTATATCGGCAGTATTAATTCCAATTTGAGATAATTCAGCTGCAATTTGAAAAGTATGAGATGTAGTACTTTCATATTTAAAACAACCTGTATCAGTCAATATTGCAGCATATAAACCAACAGCCATTTCTTTTGTAATTTCAATATTTAATTCTTTAAAAAAATCATACAAAACTTCGCCGGTTGATGAAATTCCACCTCTAATATGGTTTAATTTTGCATATCCTTTGTTTGTTTTATGATGGTCAATTGCAATTGTATTTTCAGCATTATCAAAAATTTCTCTTGCCTTTCCTATCATTCTATCAATTGAAGCTATATCAAGAGCTATAATTAAATCATACTTATTTTCAATGTTTGAAAAATTTTTTGCGTTGTTAATATATGGCAAAAAACTATATGAAGACGGAAAATTAAAATTATCTTCAATCTGAATTAAAATATCAGCTTTCTCTCCAATAAAAGACTTCATAGCAGAAGCACAACCCAAAGTATCGCCATCAGGGTTTATATGTGTTATTATTAGAGGACGCAGGGAGTTTTTTATTGTGTTTAAAATTTCTCTTTCCATTAGTTATAAGATAACATAAAAACAAAGGAAAAATAAATGCTTTTTTTAATTCACATTTTCTTACTAATATTATGGCTTTTAGCAATAATATACTCTTGTTCTTTTTTCACAAATGCAACAGAACACTTAGGATGTAAGCTAAAATTAGGCAATAATGCAACAGGCTCAATTTTTGCTGTTTTTGGAACAAGTTTCCCTGAAACAATAGTCCCCATAATCGCAATATTCGGCTCATTATTAACAAAAAAAGATATTATATTAGGTCAAGATATTGCTCTTGGAGCTATTATAGGCTCTCCCTTTATGTTATCAACTTTTGCCTTATTTTTAATAGGGCTGACTTTAGTTATTTCAAAACGTCCTAAAAAAGAACTAAATCTCAATTACAAAAACACAACAAGGCAATATAAATATTTTTTATTTGCATACACAATTGCAATTTTAGCTTCTTTTGTAAGCTATAAAAGCATAAAAATAGCAATAGTTATATTTTTAATTACTCTATACTCATTTTTTGTTTACAGAACATTAATCAAATCGAAACAAAATTTCTGTGAAAATGCCTTAGATGATTTGCTTTTTTCTAAAATATTCAAAATAAAAAAAGATTTGTCTTGTATTTTAATTCAATTTTTTGCTTCTATTATTGCTCTTGGTATATTTTCCCATTTCTTTGTAAAAGAAATAGGGTATTTATCAACAGCTCTAAATATAAGCCCTGTAATTTTAAGTTTAATTGTAACTCCTTTTGCAACAGAACTGCCTGAGTGCATTAATAGCATAATTTGGATTAAAAACAATAAAGATGATTTAGCAATGGCAAATGTGCTTGGAGGAATTGTTTTTCAATCAATGATTCCAACTTCAATAGGAATAACTTTCACCCCTTGGGTTTTAAATTCCGACATATTATTAAATGCTATAATCGTAATTGCTTTTTCTGTTATCTTTACCCTAACAACACTATCATTAAACAAAATTAAACTTATACCTTTATTATTTGGAGGTATATTTTATTTTGGATATTTAACCTATATTATTTTAAATAACTAAAAAGCCCTTTGATTTCAAAGGGCTTTTTATATTTATTGTTATATTCAACTTAGTCATTTTCTTCTTCTTTAACAGTAAGAGTAATCATTACTGCAACAATCAGCATAACTGCACCAACTAAAAATGCGTAATCATAATGATTGTTAATAAATTCACCCATCTTAAAAGTAGACAAATTTATAAACCAAGCTAAAAGCGTACAAACCAAAACCTGAGGAGCTGAAATAAAGATATTAAATATACCCATTGCAGACCCTTCGGTACCTTCTTTGATATATTTAGACAGCATTGCAAAAGGCAAAGATAAAGTTGAAGCCCAACCAATACCGGCCAAACCCATTGCCGCAAAAACAGTAACATTATTTGGCATTAATGCCATCAATAAAAAGGCAACCGCCATTAAAAATAACGAACCGGCATGTACCCTTTTATTTCCTCTCATTTCTGCCATTTTTGCAACAGGAATTGCAATTACAAAACAAATTAAATTATAAAATGCAAAACATATAGATGCAAAATTTTGAGCTTTAACTTGCTGTTCTTGGAACGCTTCTATTATATTTGGAGCCAAATCAGCAGTATTTGGAACTAAATATAAAATATGAACAACATATTGCGTAAAGAAAATAAGCATACACATAATGCCTATCCAAGTAAAAAATTGAACTAAGCAAATTTTACCAACTTCAGGACTTGCATTTAAAAATTCTTTTACATTTTCAACAAATGGTTTTGAAACTTGCTTTTTAGCTTCCAATTTTTTCTCAATCATAGCTTCTTTGCTTGGAACTACTTCTCTAAAAGTAATACAAGTCCAAAGCATGCCTAAAATAAAAGCAACACCAGCCATGGTAAATTGCGCACCTACTGACATTTGATAACCAAAGCACCAATTTAATAATGGAGCTGTAGCAGCAGCAACAACAGAACCAAGGCCTACAGCAAAACTTAAATATGAATTAGCTATGGCGTGTTGACTTTTCACAATATTATCTGGAACCAAAGCTCTATATGGACCTTGCGCAGCATTTACACATGCATCAATGACCCATATAAATATGGCCGCAATAAGTAAAGCAAGCCATTCAGGATGATTTTGTCCAAATAAATTACTTAACGCTTCACTTTTTGGCAGCAATATTAAACCTATTGCACCAAATAAAGCGCCAAAAAACAAATATGGAATTCTTCTTCCAAACTTTGTAAAAGTATTATCAGAAAGCGCACCAATAATAGGTTGCACAACGATACCAGTTACAGGGCCTGCAAGCCAAATAATTCCATACAAAAGAGGGCTTGCACCTAATGATTCAGTCAAAGGACCCGATAAAATAATTCTCATTTGCCAAGCAAATTGTAAACCAAAAAAGCCTATGCAAAAGTTTAAAAGGGCCAGAGAACTAAATTTTCTTAAATTCTCATCGTTGGACATTTTTTCCTCCGTAAGCATAATAAAACATAATAATTTTACATTAATAATTTTTAATTGTAAAATTATTAATATGAAAAAAGGACTAATTATATTATTAATAGCTATCGGCTTTTTAATTCAAAATGCTAATGCTCAAATAGAGAAAAGCACTGTTAGAGTTGGAATTTCAAACCAATCTTTTTCTCAATTTGATTATCAAAATATCAAATTATCATCACAAAATATCATCAAAGTGGTTGATATGTCGCAAAATACACAAATTGACAATATAGAAGCCGGCAAAATAATAGAAATACAGATGATAAATGGCTTATATACAATCTTGATTGATGGAGAAAAAAAATACGAAAACTTAGAAGGTCCTCTTTTATTTAGTTCAAATTCACAACTTGAGGTTGTTGAACTAAACAGAAAAGGCATACCTGCAAAATATGACGGCATGATTGAAATTACAAAAGCTAAAAATAATCAAAAATTCAACGTTGTTAATGTTATCGATTTAGAAAACTATCTAAGAGGCGTTGTTCCAAACGAAATGCCTATTTCATTTGGTCTTGAAGCACTAAAAGCCCAAGCTGTGGCTGCAAGAAATTATGTAACAAATGCCAAAATAAGTTCTAATTATGATGTTTCAGATTCAACATCATCCCAAGTGTATTATGGAGTTAATTCATATAGAGATATATCGGACAAGGCAATAAATGAAACAAAAGGAATATATGCCCTATATAATGAAAAACCGATTAGTGCCTTATATTTTTCAACAAGCCCCGGAATAACTGATGACTGGGATGATGTATATGGAACAGAAAAATCTTTTGGTTCATATCCTTATCTAAAAGCAAGATACGACAAAGAAAACCAAAAACCGCTAAAAACAGAGGATGATGTCAAAAAGTTTTATCTATCTAAAGATGCCGGTCTTGACACAAATTCTCCAAAATTTAGATGGGAATATGATTTTACAAGAACAGAACTTGAAAATGTATTACATAATACTCTTCAACAACAATCAAAATCAGGTTTGGTTGAACCAAAATATGATGGCGATGTAAAACTTGAAGGGCTAAAAGAAATTAAAGCCAAAAAAAGAACTCAATCAGGTAAAATAGTTGAACTTGAAATTATCGCTAAATCAGGCACATATAAGGTTAAAAAAGAACTTGGAATTAGAAAAACAATAAAGAAAAATAACGCAATCCTGCCAAGCGCCAATTTTTTTGTCGAAACGCAAGGCAAAGAAAAGTTAACACAAAATAACGAAGAAGAAAACAGCTTTTTTGATTCATTTGATATTGAAAAATACCCTTCAACATTCAAATTTATAGGCGGTGGTTTTGGACATGGCGTTGGAATGAGCCAATATGGTGCATACAACTTATCTAAAACAGGCAAAAATTTTGCTCAAATCCTAAATCACTATTACACAGATATAAACATCTCAACCATACCAAAAACGGTTTTTTATAATGAATATAACGTATGGTATAAAACAGAATTTTACTTTGACAAAAACACCTTCAATCAAGCTTATTTAATTGTTGAAAATCCAAAAAATGTTACGGAATTTCCATTTAAAATAAACAGCTATGATTTTTGCGACACTAAATCCATAACAAAAGATAAGTTAATCAAAGTAAATATAACTCAATACTTAAAACAAGGAATAAATGTAATTAATTTTGCCCCTTTAACAAAAGAAAACAAAGGAAAAACAATTAATTACAGAGTGGAATTATTGTAAAAATGGAAAATACGGAAAAAGAAAAAAAGACTCCAGGGCTTTTAAGAAGCGCGGGATTAATAGTAATCGTCATTTTATTATCTAAAATAGCAGGTTTTTTGAGAGATATTTTTGTTGCAAATTATTATGGCGCAAGCATTGTGTCTGACGCATATTTATATGCATATCAAATTCCAGCTCTTGCTATTGTTATTTTAGGAGGAATGGGAGGTCCATTTCATTCTGCGACAGTAAGTGTTTTTTCAAAAGTTGTTAAAAACTTCAATACAAAACCAACCCCTGAAGTAAAAAAATTATTTAATACATATGAGACCTTTTCAATTTTAATTTTTGGAATCATTGCATTGATATGTTTCTTTTTCCCGCAACAAGTGATGAATATAATCATTTCTCAAGCAACACCGGAGCTATCATCGCTTGCAGCATACCATTTAAAAATAATGTCGCCTGTCATATTGGTAGGCGCGCTTTTGGGGCTTTATTACGGAATTTTAGTTACTTATAATCACTTTCTTTTGCCGAATATAGCGCCATCTATGCTCTCCATTGGGGTAATTTTTACTTTATTATTTTCAAAAGGAGATAACACAGGTTTTTACCTTGCAATTGGTACAACAATAGGCGCGCTTTTGCAATTTATAATGCAATCTCCAGCCATTATTAAACTGGGCTATACTTTTAAACCTTGTTTTGACTTTTTCAACAATAAGCATTTCAATGAAATTTTAGAACTCTTAGCTCCTGCTTTTTTATCTTCAACAATAGGGCAGATTGGAATATATGTTGATATATTCTTTGCTTCAGGTTTAGCTGAAGGTCAATGGACAGCTTATGGATATGCAAATAGAATTTTCCAATTTCCGGTGGGGTTAATGCTTTCAGCTCTTTTAGTTCCCTTATTCCCGCTATTTTCAAAGCTTGTTGCTCAAAAGAAATTTGATGAAGTAAGATATTATTTTAACAAAGGTGTTGGCTCATTAATTTTAGTTGGCACTTTTGGAATGATATTTATATTTATATCTCGTGTTGATTTGATTTCTCTTGCGCTTGAGCGCGGCGCATTTAATCATCAAGCAACAATTATGGTAGCTGATGTATTATTTTATATAACATTATCCATAATTCCATATATGTTCAGAGATTCAATAACAAGACTTTATTATTCTTTTAACGACTCGAAAACACCTTTTTATATAGCAATTGGCTCAATACTATTAAAATTGATTTTCAACTCAATTTTTGTAAGATTTATGGGAATTAACGGGATTGCACTATCCACAACAATAATCACACTAATAAACGCAACTCTTTTAGCTTGGCTAATAAGAAAAAAAATCTCAATTGGTTATAGAGCATTTTTAGTTCAAATTATTAAAATAATTATCGCAGCAACAATTACATTCTTAATTGGAAATACGCTAAATAATATTTTAGGCAATCTTTTAGCTTCAACCTTTATTTTAAAAATAGTAAAAGTAACAATTATTTTTACAATAAGCCTTTCAATTTATATCATTTTGGCACACTTATTAAAAGTTGAATATTTAGAAGACTTGAAAGAAAAAATAGAATCTAAACTAAAAAGGAAGAAAAATGAACTTAACTAAAGGAGAGGTTTTAGCCTTTAAAACAGATACAGTTTGGGGTTTTGGTGCACACCCAAATGATTTTGATGCCATAAAAAAAATTTATGAAATCAAAAAAAGAGATATAAAAAAACCATTAATTTTAATGAGCGACACCTTAGAACCTCTTAAAAAATATATTAAATTTATTCCCAATTACGCTTATGAATTAATTGAGAAATACCTTCCGGGAGGGTTAACCTTAATCTTTGAAAAATCAGAATTATGCCCTTTTGAAATAACCTCAAATAATAATACAGTTGGAATTAGAATACCAAATAGCATAGATTTTTCTTCTTTAGTTTCTCAAATAGAAGGTAGAGTGCTAGCTACAACCTCATGTAATATTTCTTTTGAACCGCCTGTAAAAAATTACAATGAAGCCTATGAAAAATTTTCCAGCGTTGCAACGATTATAAAACCAATTAATGATAACGAAAACGAAAACTTGCCTTCAACTGTAATATTATGCAATAATGATACATATGAAGTGTTGAGATTAGGAGCAATAAAGTTATGAAAAAAATATTAATAATTTTAACTATATTTAGTTTTTCATTTGTAATTGCCAAAGAAGAAGTTCCTCTTTTAATCGACAACTCCGCCATCATGACTAATTATGAAGTTGACGATAGTCAATCATTAATTCAGTATGACAAAATGAAAAAATCAGACAAAATCAAACAACTTCAAAATGAACAAAGCAAATACAAATCACCAAAAATAAAACTTGACTCTGAACAAATTAATCGTCAAAGAGCTCTCGATTTCACAACAAAACAAAATAACTCAATGATATTGCCTACTTTTTAGTTTTTGGGCTTTTTGTCTTGTTTTAAAAAATTGTTGCGCTACAATTAAATTATGGAAGAAAATAACGAAAATCTCTTATATTTTTTAGATGGTAAGCCATATATCAATATGACAAACGCATGCACAAACGCATGTGTTTTTTGCGTTCGAAATCAAAAAGAAGATGTTCAAGGTGCAAAATTATGGCTTGATTGTGACAACACTAAAGCTCAAGATGTCATAAACCAAATTGAACTTAACAAACAAAAGATTTTAAATAATTCAGAAATTGTATTTTGCGGATACGGCGAACCATTAATAAGGCTTGAAGAAGTTATCAAAATTGCAAAATATTTAAAAGAAAATTACCCAAATTTAAAAATAAGAGTTAACACAAACGGACACGCTAACGCAATTTTCAAAAGAAATGTAGCCGATGAATTAGCACCATATATTGATGATATTTCAGTTAGTTTAAATGGAGAAAATGAAGAAGTTTATAATAAAATCTCCAACCCCAAAATTGAAAATGCTTATGAAGAAGTCAAAAGATTTATAAGAGCGTGTGTAGAAGCAAAAATTAAAACTACAGCATCTGTTGTAGCCAACGTCCCTAATTACCCCATAGACGTTGAAAGATGCGCACTTATTGCAAAATCTCTGGGCGCAAAATTTCGCTCAAGAGATTTTATACCAAATGGATACTAATTAAAAGAGGAAAGGATGAAATAATATGCTAAGCAAAATTATGAAACCAAAATCAATTGCGGTTATTGGTGCATCTACAAAAGAG